>WQZW01000100.1 GCA_009780545.1 Treponema sp. | reverse complement strand
TTCATCACCGTGCAGGCACGGGAAACCGAACGGCTGGCCCTGGGCGATTACTTCCTGGCACAGGGCACCCTGTACACCGACCTGGTGGAAAGCGGGAAGGGCGTGGGCAAAAAGGCCCACCTCATCAAAAGCCACCACAACGTGGGCAGCCCGCTGGTCGAGGCCAGGCGCAGGGCCGGCCTCCTGCTGGAACCGCTGGACCGGCTGTACAAGGACGAGGTCCGCGCCCTGGGCCGGCTGTTGGGCCTGGGCCCGGAAGTCCTTTTCCGCCATCCCTTCCCCGGCCCGGGCCTGGCCGTCCGCATCGTGGGCGAGGTAACCGGCGAAGCCTGCGACGTCCTCCGCGAGGCCGACGCGATCTTCGTCGAGGAACTCAAACGGAGGACCGGCCCCTCGGGCCGCTCCCTGTACGACGAGATCTGGCAGGCCTTCGCCGTCCTCTTGCCGGTCCGCTCCGTCGGCGTGGTCGGCGACGGCCGCAAGTACGGCCGGGTCCTCGCCCTCCGCGCCATCACCAGCGCCGACGGCATGACCGCCGACGTCTACCCCTTCGCCGCCGCCGACCTCCTGGAAATCTCCGGCAGGATCACCAACTCGGTGGCCGAAATCGGCCGGGTAACCTACGACATCTCCAGCAAACCCCCGGCCACCATCGAGTGGGAGTGAGATCGGGAGGAGGACATACGGAATACGATAACGAGGGGGGCCAAGCGATCCAAGCCGACGGGGTCGGATTGGATTCGGAGCTTTGCAGGCAAAGCTCCACCGATTTACTCACATCCATGAGGGGGGCCAAGCCCCCCACGCTCCAAACACCGAATCCAAACCGCCTGCGGCAGCTTGGATTCGGTGTTTTCCGCTACCCCCCGAACGGGGGCGCTGCCCCCGTAACGCCCCCGCATCAGCCTACGGGCATTTCCCTGCGGAAGCTTTCCCTCCTGGCCCTCATCCTGACCCTGACATCCTGCGCCACCACGGTCCGCTTTCAGGTCGAGCGAGCCCCCTTGGTCGATCTCCGCGGCCTTCCCCGAATCACCGTGATCCCCCTCGAACAGAGCAGCCTCCGGGAGCACCGCAACCTTGCCGCCTTCGTCACCGAGGCCCTTGCCGACGGCATCCGGGGCAACGTTCCCCGCTCCGGCCTCCTCTTCGTCGAACCGGCAAGCCTTTCCCGGGTGCCGAGACGGGAACTTGCCGGCCATGTCGACGCCTTCCTCATCGGCCGGATCACCGAGGCAAGGCCGAACGTCGTCGTGCAGGAAAGTACCCGGACGGTTCGGGGTCAGGAACTCCGGGTCAACACCGTCACCATGACGGTAAGCGTTTCCGTCGAGTATTCCTATGTCCGGGCCGCCGACGGCCGGGAACTGGCCGTTTTCAGGAAGACCGAATCCTTCGAGGACACGGCAAGTTTCCTCCGGAATCCCCGCGGGGCCTGGGACTGGAACAATCCCCTGCAGCAGAACCGGACCGGCCGCTGGGGAAGTCCCGGCTGGTTCGATCCCCGGCACCTGGAAACGGGTGCCCGCAGGCGCGGCCGGGACGACCTGTTCCGCCCCGGTTCCTGGGGCGAAAGCGTCGCGAGATCCGCCATCGACCGCTTCTCCCAAAGCATGGACCGGGAACTTGCCCCCTGGACCGGCACCGAGCAGCGCAGCCTCCGCCCGCCCGGCCGGGACGCGGATCTGGCCGAGGCAAGGGACCTGGTCAGGATGGGCCGCCGGGACCGGGCCCTGGAACTCTACCTGCGGATACACGGGGAAACCGGCAACGTTTCCGCCGGCTTCAACGCCGCCATCCTCCTTGCCGCCGAGGAATCCTTTGCCGAGGCCCTTTCCCTGCTGGAAAGCATCCGGCGGGAAGCCCTTGCCGCAGGCCGCGACAGCCCGGCCTTCGTCCGCCGCGAGATCCGCAGGATGACGGAGATCGTCGACGGCCTTGCCTTGCTGGGAAGATGAGGCAAAGGTGCCCGGAATCGCGCTCCGGGACCGGTACCTTGCTCCCGGGAACCCGACCGCGCGCTTCCCGTGGAAGTCGGTCGGCCTCGCGAACTCCTCCGGCATGGCCGCCTTCTCCTTCCTCGTCACCTTTTGGTAGCGGGATCCGTATTCCCCGCCACCGCGCGTCTCTCCTTCATGTTCAACCCCGTTCGGGTGCCCCTAGCTTATTTCCGTAATATTTTGCGTGAGGTAATGCGGGCACTTGACATACGGAACGAAATTTCGTAGGGTTACGCCATGACGTTCGTTTCCACTATGCAACCCGCAACCCGCAACCCGCAACCCGCAACCCGCAACCCGCAACTAATTATGAAGCCGGCGTCTATCGTGTCAACCCTCTAAAGGATTATTTTTCCGCTCTTACGGCGTACATTCCTCCCCAATTTTTTATGCAGGGTCCGCGTGAGCGGATTTTGACAGACTCCCTCGTCGAGGGAGATCGCCTATAGGCGAGCAATCACTGGGATTGTTCGCTGCTAGGGGTGGGCGATCCCGCGAAGAGAGGTTTTTATGACAAGCAGGAAATGGATTTCGGGTATCGTCGCGGCGGCGGCGATCTTCGCCCTGGCTCCGGCGGGCTGCAAAAGCGACGATGATACGCCTCCGCCCCCAGACCCAAACACTCTGACGGTAACCAACGTTAGCAAGGCGCAATATGATGAAGGCTCTTTTAAGGCGATTTATGCCGTTACGACCGCGAGCACGACCGTAGAGCAAATTTCTAAGGCGATGTTGGACTATGTTTCCGATGGTACAGCGCCGCCGGCTTTCGTGGTCGCCGGTTTTGATATGAAGGATATGAAAACCGACGCGGCCGCTTCCATCTCGGGCGTCTTGAATACAGGGCCCTTTACCCTGACGTTGCCTTTGTATACTCCGGCCGGCGGCTTTAAGACCGGCTGAAACGGAACGGGTGCCCACATCGTCTGGGCTTTTCTGGCCTCAAACGAGACTACTTACACCGCTTACCAGTCGAAGGATACCGTGAATTTCACCGACGGCACCGTTACGCTCGACGCGCAGAGCGAGATGAAGAAAGTGACTCCGTAGTCGTAACATCGACCGGCGTCCTGCGCGGAGGGGAGCCTAGTCCCTCTCCCGCAGGCGCTCTCGCATACGACACCCGGGGCGTTGCGGGACGGGAAAATATCGGTTCAAAATCGCCTTTTACGATCACTCCGCAGTATGGGTAAAAGACCGCACATGGACGGAAGATCGACAGATCACGGTCCGCCGTCAAGTATGCGCCGTTGGATGAACTCCGGATACACGGTGATTCCGAGAACGCCTCCGCCGACTTCAACGCCGCCATCCTCCTTGCCGCCGAGGAACGCTTCCCCGAAACCCTTTCCCTGCCGGAAAGACGGGAGACCTTTCCGCGAAGAATAGATCGGGAATAAAGCAAATTGCGATTCCGTGCCGTCTAATGAGTAAGAGGCAGAACCGAGCTTGACGGCGTGATTGCCGGCAGGTATATAGTCAATTGACTTAATCAATTGACTATTTCCGATTATAATCGTTTATTGTACAAAGAATTATACAATTCCATGTACAATAAACTAATTTAAAGGAGTATATTCAACGGGAGGGCCCGACCCGGCAAGGAGAGAACATGGACCTAAGAGAGATGTACGACATTCCCGAAAACCTGACCCTGGAAAAAGTCCTGGAGTTGTTCTACGCAAACGACAAAAGGGCCGCCGAAAGCAAGGCCGAGTACGACCGCAAACGGGAGGAAGAAAAGGCCGAGCACGACCGCAAGCAGGCGGAATGGGAGCAGAAGCAGGCCGAATGGGACCGGAAGTGGGCAAAGACGATGGAAGCCTGGGAAAAGGCCGACCGCAGGATAGATGCGGAAAACAAGAAACTGGGCGGCATCGAGAACACCTTCGGGGAAATTGTCGAGCACTTGGTGGCCCCCGGAATCGAGGAGCGCTTTCGGGAGCTCGGCCTTGAGTTCGAGCTTGTCGGCAGGGACATCTGTCTGAACGAAGGCAAGAGATGCCTGGCCGAAATCGACCTTCTGCTGTTCAACGGGGAAAGCATAATGGCCGTGGAGGTGAAGTCCAAACCCCATCTCAAGGACATACCCAAGCATGAGGAAAGGTTGGCGAAGCTACGGGGATACTACGACAGACATGGCGACCGCCGCCGTATTCTCGGTGCGATGGCCGGGGCCGTATTCGGCAAGGAGGAACGGGAAGCCGCCCTCGATGCCGGTCTTTTCGTTATCGTTCAATCCGGCGACACGATGCGGATGGACATTCCCGAAGGGTTCAAGCCCAAAGCCTGGTAAAAATCCAATCGGTCGCGCAAGGGTGTCGGGCAAGTTCCGGTGCCCGGCACCGCCGTATATAGTGCGTGTCTTCCGGAAGCTGGCCGGATGTGGGGTTGCGGTTAGCTTCAAGGGACCGGAAAAGCCCATCGAGTGGATGCATTGTCCGGTTTCGGTCACCAAGGGCTCGGGTCCGGTATCTTACGGAGCGGGGGCACGAAAAGCACGAATGTAACCCCTACCTAACCAATGCGTGAAGAATTGCGTGGCAATTCTCCTAAATCCAAGTTGCCGCAGGCAGTTTGAATCACGCAACCCGGGCCGCAACCCCGTGTCAACATGGTATCTTGACAAAATCGGGAAATTCGTTATTCTGGAGGAATGACAGATGATGCAAGTTTGTCATGGAAGAAACTATGGCGATTGAAATTATCGGAACCGGAAGGGCGGTGCCGCCGAGAAGGGTGAGCAACGGCGACCTGGCGGACAAAATCGACACGAGCGACGAATGGATTCGGTCGCACACCGGCATCGGGAATCGGCACATCGCCGACGAGGACACGGCCGTCAGCGACCTGGCAGCCGAGGCCGCGCGGAATGCCCTGGCCATGGCCGCGGGCTATCTCGGGGATGATCCGATTCTGCGGGACGAGGCCGCAAGGGAAGTCGCGCCGACTATCGGGATGATCGTCCTGGGGACTGCGACACCCGACTTCATGGGCACTCCTTCCACGGCCTGCATCGTCCAGCACGGGCTCGGGGCGACCGCCGCCGGCGCGATGGACGTTACCGCCGGCTGCACCGGCTTCATCTACGGCCTTGAGGCCGCCGCCGGAATCCTTGCCCGCGACAGGCGGCACAAACGCAGCCTGGTCATCGGGGCCGAGACCCTGAGCAAGGTGATCGACTGGGAAGACCGGGGAACCTGCGTGCTTTTCGGGGACGGGGCCGGCGCGGTGGTGCTGGAAAGGACCGATGCCCCGGACGAGGGGCCGGAACGCCGGGGCCTGCTCCGCACGATACTGATGGCCGACGGTTCCGGGGCGGACAGCCTGGTCTTCCGCAGGGGCGGAAGCCGGAACCCGTTCAAGGCCGGGGAAACCCTGGAAAAGGGCATCCATATCGAGATGAACGGGCAGGAAGTCTACAACTTTGCGGTAAAGGCCGTCACCGACACCATCGGTTCCCTGACCGAGGAGGAGGGCATCTCCCCGGAAAGCCTGGCCTGGATCATCCCCCATCAGGCCAACGCCCGCATCATCCAGGCGGCGGGCAAACGGCTTAAGATTCCCGCCGAGAAATTCTTCCTTAATATAGAGAAGTACGCCAACACCTCGGCGGCCTCCATCCCCATAGCGATGGACGAGCTGAACAGGTCCGGCGGACTTGTACGGGGGGATATGGTGCTCACCGTCGGTTTCGGCGGCGGGCTGACCTATGGCGGAAACATCATTATCTGGTAAAATGGACGTGCCCGGTGCGGGAACGTCCATACTTTGAGTACCTTCTAAAGGAGGAAAGCGTGCGGGACAATGTGGCTTACCTGTTCCCCGGCCAGGGGACGAGGTACGGAGGGGCGGCCCTGGACTTTCTGGAGGCGGAAAGCCCGGGCGCCAAGGCGCTTTTCGAGCTTGCCTCCGGGATCTTCGCCATGGACATGGCGGCCTTGCTGAGGGACGGCGACGAACAGACCCTCAAGCGGACGGACATCGCCCAGCCGGCCCTGACCCTCTGCTCCCTTGCCGCCGCCGCCTTCCTCGGCGAACGGGGTTTCAGGCCGGCGG
>WQZW01000099.1 GCA_009780545.1 Treponema sp. | reverse complement strand
CGGAATCGATCACGGCGGTGATTCCTTCATTCGTGATGGAAGTTTCGGCGATGTTGGTGGAAAGGACGACCTTGGTTTTGCCCCGGGGCGCCTTGGGGAATACCCGTTCCTGCTCCTCCTTCCCCAGCCTGCCGTACAGGGGAATCACGTACAGGTATTTTCCGAGCGGTCCTGAGATCAGCCTTCCCATGCATTCCTTGATCATTTTTTCGCCGGGGAGAAAAACCAGGATGTCGCCGTCGCGCTTTTCGTGGACGAAGCGGGTTATTATCGTGCCGACTTTGTCCAGCAGCGCGTCCTGCGCGGCATCGCCGGAAAAGCCGGCCAGTTTTCCCTCGGGGATTTTGCCCCGGAACGGGGGCCTGCGGCGCGGGTCCGTCCTGTCGGTTTCGGCCGCCGCCGCGGGCGGTTCGTAGACCAGGGTTATCGGAAAATGCCCGGCGTCTATCTTCACGATGGGGCAGTCGCCGAAATACGCCGAGAAAACCCCGGTGTTGATCGTCGCGGACGAAATCAGCACCTTGAAATCCTTGCGGTTTTCCAGAACCCGCTTCAGCAGTCCCAGGATAAAATCGATGGTGAGGCTCCGTTCGTGGGCCTCGTCCACCAGCAGCACGGCGTACTTGGAAAGCCAGGGATCGAGCTTCATCTCCTGCAGGAGCATGCCGTCGGTCATTATTTTTATTTTGGTTTCCCGGGCGGTGCGGTCCTCGAACCGCATCTTGTAGCCCACGATGCCGGGAATTGTCGTGCCCAGTTGTCGGGCGATAAATTCGCTCACCGAAACGGCGGCGATCCTCCTCGGCTGCGTTACGCCGATCATTCCCCGTTCGGAAAATCCCGCTTCGTGCAGGATCAGCGGAAGGCCCGTCGTCTTGCCCGAACCGGTCGGGCTTTCCACTACGAGGACCTGGCTCTCCTTGAGGGCGGAAAGTATCAGCCCCCGATTGGCGTACACCGGTAAATCTTGATGGTTCATGATATAAGGATACAGGCTCTTTTCATTTTTGTCGATTATGTGTACTATAGGAAAGAGAGCAGGCAGCGAAAAAAATACGGGACTATTTGGAGGAAAAATGGCGAAGACAAAAAACGTTTTCTTTTTTGGAAACAAAAAGGCGGACGGCAATGCGGCGATGAAGCATGTGCTTGGCGGAAAAGGCGCCAACCTTGCCGAGATGGCGAACCTGGGTATGCCGGTTCCGCCCGGGTTCACGATCTCCACGGAGGTTTGTGCCGCCTACTATGCGAACGGCAGGAGCTATTCCGATGCGGTCCGCAAGGACGTGCACGAAAGCCTTGCCAAGCTGGAAAAGACGATGAAAAAAAAGCTCGGCGACCCGGACGATCCGCTTCTGGTTTCGGTGCGTTCAGGTGCCGCCGCCTCGATGCCCGGCATGATGGACACGATCCTCAACCTGGGAATGAACGACGGCGCGGTGCTTGGGCTCGCGCAAAAAACCGGCAAGGACCGTTTCGCATGGGATTCCTACCGTCGCTTTATCCAGATGTACGGCGACGTGGTGATGGGCGTGAACGACCAACTTTTCGAGGGCGCCCTGCATGGCCTTAAGGAAAACCGGGGGGTAAAACTGGACACCGATCTCGGTGCCGAGGACCTGAAGGAACTTGTCGGCAAGTACAAGAAAATCATCAAGGAAGAAACCGGGACGGAATTTCCCCAGGATCCGCATCAGCAGCTTTGGGGCGCCATCGACGCGGTGTTCGGCTCGTGGATGAACGAGCGGGCGATCAAATACCGCAAGCATGAAAATATCCGCGGGCTCAAGGGAACGGCGGTCAACGTGCAGTCCATGGTTTTCGGGAATTTCGGCGAGGATTCCGGAACCGGCGTCTGCTTCAGCCGGGATCCCTCCACCGGGGAAAACGTGTTTTACGGGGAATACCTGATGAACGCCCAGGGCGAGGACGTGGTCGCCGGGATCAGGACTCCGGAAAAACTTTCCTCGCTCAAAAAGGAAAATCCCGCCATCTACGCCGAACTTGTCGGCTACAAGAACAAACTCGAAAAACACTTCCGCGACATGCAGGACATCGAGTTTACCGTGGAGAGGGGAAAGCTTTTCATCCTCCAGGCCCGTAACGGAAAACGTTCCGGGATGGCCGCGATCAAGACCGCCCTGGACATGGTCGCCGAGGGACTCATCGACAAGAACATGGCGATTATGCGGGTAACCGCCGGGCACCTGGACCAGCTCCTGCACCCGATGATCGATCCCAAGGAAAAGAAAGACGCCGTCGAGCTTACCCGCGGGCTGAACGCCTCTCCCGGGGCCGCCACCGGCAGGATCGTTTTTTCGGCGAAGGATGCCGAGGAATGGAAGGCCGGGGGCGAACAGGTGCTGCTGGTCCGCAAGGAAACCAGCCCGGAGGACATCGGCGGCATGGTCGCGGCCGAGGGCATCCTTACCTCGACCGGGGGGATGACAAGCCATGCGGCGGTCGTGGCCCGCGGCATGGGAACGCCCTGCGTGGCCGGTGCCGGCGAGGTTTCCGTCGTCGAAGGCGGCGTCCGGATCAAGGACAAGCATCTTTCCCAGGGCGACTGGCTTACCATCGACGGTTCCACCGGTGCGGTCTACGAGGGCAAGCTGAATCTCGTCCCGCCCAACGTTTCCAAGGAAATGGAAATCTTCCTTTCATGGTGCGACAGCACCCGCAAGAAGGCCGTTCGGGGAAAACTCAAGGGTTTCGGGATCCGCACCAACGCCGACACGCCGGAAGATGCGAAGCGGGCCTTCGACTTCGGGGCGGAAGGCATCGGCCTTTGCCGCACCGAGCACATGTTCTTCGACGAGGAAAAACTTCCCTACTTCAGGGCGATGATCATCGCCGGTGACAAGGAAGCCCGCCTTGCCGCACTCAAGGACCTGTTGCCCCTGCAGGAGAAGGATTTCTACGGAATCTTTAAGGCGATGGAAGGCCGGCCGGTTGTCATCAGGCTCCTCGATCCGCCCCTGCACGAATTTGTTCCCCACACCGATGCCGAGATCGACGAACTGGCCAAAAGGGTCGGCGTAAGTTTCGACAGGCTGAAGGCCAAGGTGGAAAGCCTGAAGGAATTCAACCCCATGCTCGGACACCGCGGATGCCGTCTGGCCATCACGTACCCCGAGATCTACGACATGCAGGTCGAGGCCATAGCGCGGGCCGCCGTGCAGTGCATGAAGGAAGATTTCCCGGTAAGCCCGGAAATCATGATCCCGCTGGTCTTCGGCAGCAAGGAACTGGACATCCTCAGGCCCAATGCCGAAAAAATCCTTGAAAGGGTTTTTGCCGCAGCCGGCGTGAAGCTGCCGGTGAAGATCGGCACGATGATCGAGATCCCGCGGGCCGCGGTCTGTTCCGACGAGATCGCCCCGATGGCGGACTTCTTCAGCTTCGGCACCAACGACCTTACCCAGATGACCTTCGGAATCAGCCGGGACGACATCAACACCTTCCTTCCGGACTACCTGTCCCAGGGAATATTCGAGGTCGATCCCTTCCAGAGCGTGGACAAATCCGGCGTGGGAGCGTTGATGAAGCTGGCCATCGACCAGGGCCGCGAGGTCAAGCCGGGCCTCAGCATCGGCGTCTGCGGCGAGCATGGCGGGGACCCCGCGACCATCGACTTCTGCTACCGCTCCGGGCTGAGCTACGTTTCCTGCTCGCCCTTCCGGGTTCCGCTGGCCCGCCTTGCCAGCGCCCAGGCGGTAATCGGCTACGAGGAAGAAACCGGGACCAAGAAATCGGCATCCGGCAGGAAGTCCGGGGCGAAGAAGACCGCGGCGGACAAGAAGCCGGCCGGAAGGAAAGCGGCGGTCGGCAGAAAGCCGGCCAAGGATGCGGCGACCGGAAAGAAATCCGCCGGCAGGCCGAAGAAGGCGGCGGCGGACAAAAAGCCGGCGGCCAAGAAATCGGCCGTCAAGTCGGCGGCGCCGAAGAAGGAGCCCGGAAAACGGGGACGGCCTTCAAAGGTGGCGGCGGAAGGGAAGATGACGACGCCGAAGAAGGAACCCGGAAAACGGGGACGGCCCTCCAAGGCGGTGGCGGAACAGAAGGTGACGGCGACCAAGAAAACGCCCGCGCCGAAGAAGGTCGCCAAGGAGAAAAAGCCGACGGCAACCGCCAGGAAGGAATCCGCACCCGGCGAGAAAAAGAGCCGGGGACGGCCCAGAAAAGTAAAGGAAGAATAGCCCACGGCGGAAGGCGGGCCGGACCTTGGGGAGGGCCCGTCTTCCGCATGTGTCGCGGAGGGAAAATGCGTCAAGACAGCTCCCGGCAAGGCCGGGCGTGCCAAGGTCGGCGGGGCCAAAACCGGCCGTGCCGAAGCGGAAAAACGCGCCTCGGCACGGCGGGATTTCTGGTCCTGCTTGCGGCGTTTTCCCTCTCGGCACGGCAACTCGACGCCGGGGAACTGTTCGAGTTCAGGTACCGGGCCGGCGACAGGTACCGGATCGTCTCCACGATAACGCAGGACGTGTTCGTCGACCGCAGACTCAGCCACACCGCGGAAATCCTCAACAGGATAGCCGTCGAGATCGTTTCCGAGAACGGGGGTTCCGGCCTGCACCGCGCGACTTTCCAGACATCGGAGATGGCGGTCCTCGCCGAAACCGGTCGTCCCGGCACGGCCCGTTCCGGGCGGAACTTCGTCTGGTCCAGGGAATACGATTCGGAGTTTTGGCGCGACCGCCTCGGCAGGATGGACGTCGCCCCCCGCTTCTTCATGCCGGTGGTCCGCGACCTGCCGGTGTTCCGGGGCGGACCGGTGGAAATCGGCGACCGCTGGACTTCCGAGGGCTGGGAGGCCCACGACTTTCGGGACAACTTCGGCATCCCCGAACCCTACAGCATCCCCTTCCTCGCCGAATACGAATTCCTCGGCCCCCGCGACTGGAAGGGCCGTACCCTCCAGGCCTTTCGGGTAAGCTATACCCTGCGGCTGGAGCCCGAACCGGTGCGGGGAAGCGTCGTTCCCCGAAGGATCACCGGCAGCTCCGACCAACTGGTCTTCTGGGATACCGAGGCCGGCCAGACGGTGGCCCACCGGGAGGAATTCCGCTACGTTTTCGAGCTTTCCGACGGCAGGACGGTGGAGTACCGCGGCCTGGCCGAGGCCGAGGTGGTGGAATCGGTGCGGATGGACCGGGACGAACTGGTCAGGGAGATCGCCGGGCAGATCGAGGACCTGGGGATACCGGAAGTTTCCGTCAGGGCCGTTCCCGAAGGGGTGGCGATCAGCCTCGACGACATCCGCTTTTACGCCGACACCGCCGAGATGCTCCCCGGCGAAATGGAAAAGATCGAACTTATCGCCGACATCCTCAGGCGTTATCCCGACCGCGACATCCTCGTCGGCGGGCACACGGCCCTTGCCGGCAACGCCGAGGGCCGGTTGGCCCTTTCCGCCGAACGCGCCTCCGTGGTCGCCGGCCGCCTGCTCGAACTCGGCGTGCGCGACCGGGACCGCATCGTGGTCCGGGGCTACGGCGCCGAACGCCCCGTGGCCGGCAACGATACCGAGGAAGGCCGCAGGCTGAACCGCCGCGTGGAAATCACCATCCTGGAGAACTAGAATTTGTCGGCCCCGGTCCCGATGCGGGGAACGAGCCTGTCCAAACTGCCAAAGGCAGTTCGGACTCCACCCCTCCTGTTTTCAACCGGATACTTTCCCGACTTTTCCCGAACGGATATATTGACAACCGAACTCCGGGGACGTAGACTGCAAGGATGACGGAAGGGCCGGGCAGGGTGCTGATAGTTACCGACGGGCGGGATTCCACGGACGACATTGCCGGGGAGATCGCCCGCATCGTGGGACGGACGGCATCGACGGTCGGGGCCGGGACTTTCGGCGGGGCGGACCTGCTGCCGGCCGGGGTTTTCTTCCTCGGCTGTGCCGAGCCCTCGCCCCGGGCGTTCGGTTACCTGGAAATCCTGTTCGCGCACATCGGCCTGGCCGGGCGTTCCTGCGGGGTTTTCTCCCGGGACGCCGGTGCGTTGGACTACCTGCGGGAGCTGGTCCGCCCGAGCGAGGCCATGGCAGGAAGGCCCTTCCTTGCCGGCAGCGACGGG
>WQZW01000098.1 GCA_009780545.1 Treponema sp. | reverse complement strand
CGGGCAAAGGCGCTGTAGATGTGGTTGTGCGCGTTGATCAGCCCCGGCATGATCAGGCCGCCCTTGGCATCGATGAATTCGGCATCCCGGTACTTCGGACGAAGCTCCCCGGTGCCCCCGACTTCCTTTATGAGGTTTCCCTCCACGGCCACGCAGCCGTCCTCGACAAGCCGGTTCTGCCCGCCCCGGGTCAGAAGCCGTCCGTTCCCCACCAATAGCATAAACGTACCTCTCTGACAAAATCATACAACGGGAAATTTGGCCTGTCAACATTTTTTTTTGCGGGCTAAAAATAAGTTTGGAGAGAGGAAGCCGGACTTTCATAGAAAAGCCATGCCCTTTCCCGCGGAGTTCGATTTTCATCATGAAGGGGGGCCAAGCCCCCCTCCACTCCAGCCAAACTTTGCCGCAGAGCCGGCAAAGTTCGTCTTCCGTTACCCCCCGAGCGGGGGTTCCGCCCCCGCAACGCCCCCGCCTTTACCCAAATCGGCCTGATCCCTAAAACTGAAACCTCATCGCCGGCAGCGTGACCAGGGTGATCACCAGCCAGCAGATGCCGCCGAGGAGGACGGGCCTGATTCCCTTGGAGAACAGGGCCTTGAGGTCGGTGTTCAGGCCGATGGCCGACATCGCCATGACGATACCGAACTTGCCCAGCGTTACCAGGGCCGAGGCGAGGGCGGCCGGCAGGGGAAGGAAGGTCCTGCACAGGACGGCGGCCACGAACAGGAGGATGAACCAGGGAAAGACCTTGGCAAAACTGAAGTTCCCCGCACCCGCTGCACCGGCCCGGCCGGCCCGGTGCAGGGCCAGGACCAGGGCGACGGGGACGATGAAGAGGGTTCGGGTAAGTTTGACCACGGTGGCGTAGTTCAGGGCATCGTTGTTGCCAGTCCATGCGCTCCAGGACGTTCCGGCGGCCACCACCGAGGACGTGTCGGTAATGGCCGTGCCGGCCCAGATGCCGAACGCCGGGTCGTCCATCCCCATGAGCCGGCCCAGTCCCGGAAAGAGAAAGACGGCAATGACGTTGAAAAGGAAGATCGTGGAGATCGCCTTGGTCACTTCCTCGTCCTCGGCCCGAATCACCGGGGCCACGGCCGCGATCGCCGATCCCCCGCAGATGGCCGTCCCCACCCCGATCAGCGTGGTGGTGTTGCCGGAGAGCTTCAGCAGCCGGCCGGCAACGTAGGCGGCCACGAAAACCAGCGTGAAGGTAAGGCCCATCACGATCAGCGAGGCCCGGCCGGCATCGAGCAGGTTGTACAGGTTCATCTCGAAGCCCAGGAAGACGATCGAGTACTGCAGCACCTTCTTTGAGGTGAACCTCAACCCCCCGGAAAAACCCCCTTCCCTGCCGATCCGCACCTTGGCCAGGTTCGGCACCAGGCAGGCGATCGTAATCCCGACGATGATCGCGATGACCGGCCCGCCGACCAGCGGCACCAGCCTCCCCAGAAACCACGCCAGTACCGCCACGGCCAGACAAAGGAGGATTCCGAAAATGTTTTTCATGCGCGCGCCTCGGGATCAGCCTAGCATGAAAACACCGTCGATTGTTAGGGGAGGTAAATTCATTCTCCCTGCAGATCCGACCAATCCGAAACCTTTCTCGACCATTGAATTTTCCCGCCAAACCCTCTTCGGTAAAGCGTGGAGATTCGCCCCGCAAATCTCCATAGTCCAATGAGCCAAAGGCTCATTGGACAGCTTTCCAAAGCCGGGGTAAACCGGTATCTTCTAGCAAGACAGGAGGCTGCCGATGGCGGAACAGAAGAAGAGCGGGTTCAGGGACGGGAAGGCGCCGGGAGTGCTGACGTTGATTTTTGCCGACGCGCAGGGCAAGGAATGGGGCAGGATGTACGCGAGCCAGAAGGAGTTCAGTACCGGGTCGGTGGGTTACAACGCGACGGGGAAAATCGTCAACCCGGAAAACCCCGATGCCAAGTACCAAGTCGGCGCCAACATCACCCTTGTAGGCTCCAAACCCTAAGGAAGCAATGATTAAATCCCGATGCCGGGATTTAATCATTGCTACTTAACCGTTTCTAACGGAACGAAGTGAAGTAGAAACCAAAGGGAACCGCTGAATTCCTATTTAATCAGCGGTTCCCTAGGGATCGCACTGCGGAATCAACCCCGGAGTAAATACGGTCCAACCTCCCCGGAGGTTGGACCGTATTGCCTAATCCCCCCGATCTTTGAGATAATGCGGATATGAAGAGACTTCCGCATGTCGGCGTTCTTGCCATGCTGCTTTTTGGGGCCTTCTGTCTTGCCTCATGTCGGCAGGAAGACGGAGCGGCCCTGCAACGGGTCGATCTTTTCTCCCTTGATATAGGACCCGCCGAGGACCAGCTTTCCCTGTTCGACTTTCCGGACGACCCGGTTCTCCCGCGGGCCGGCATCGCCATGCGGGACGGACTGTTCTACATCTCCGACGGCGGTGGCCGCAAGCTGGCCCGCTACAATTCCTTCGGCGACCTGCTCTTCCTCGTCTTCAACGACAGGACGAACCCCGTTCCCGGCGATCTCCGTGTCAGGGAGATGGACGAGGACGGGCAGATGACCCGCTGGGCCTACACCTTTCCCTTCCGCTCGCCGGGGCTGATTGTCGTGGATTCCCGCAGGGACATCTTTGTCGAGGAAATTCTCCCCGAGGAACAGTGGGTAACCGACCCGGAAACCCGCGCCCTGCATGACGGGGTGGTCCTCCGTTTCGACCCGGACGGCCGTTTCCTCGGGCATATCGGCCAGGGCGGGCCGGGCGGCGGACCTTTTCCCAGGATCATGGGACTTGCCGGCTCGGTCGACGACGAGGTCGCCGTGCTCTGCCGTCCGGCCGAAGGCGACTGGGAGATCTTCTGGTTCAACGACCGGGGCGAGCAGCTGTTCCTGGTCCGGGTGCTCAAGGAAAACATTCCCCCGGCCCCCGGCTTCCCCGACTCCTTCGGCTCGATCGATGCGGTGATTCCGGCCCCGGACGAGCGGAGGCTGTACGTCAAAGTGGATTACTACCGGGAGATCGTCGACGGCTTTTCCGGCAACCTGCTGGGCATAGAGAGCCTCAACTCCCACGTTTGGTTCGTGGACCTGGAAGGCGGGGGCTTCGAGACCTCGGTCCGGCTTCCCTTTTACGAATTCGAGTTTGCCGAACGGGGCGAACGGCAGACGGTGGACCTTCCGTACTCCCTGCTGGGGGCCGTCCGTAACGGCGGGCTGCTCTTCTTCACGCAGACCGAGGGCGGTTACGCCGTCCTCCGCATCGGTGCGGACGGCGAAGGCCAGCGGCGGGGCTTTATCGAAGTGGAGCCGGAGCGGGTGCTGTTCAACAGTTTCCACCTGTCCGAGGACGGCGTGCTTTCGGCCCTGCTTGCCGACGAGACGAGCGTTGCGGTTTCCTGGTGGCGGATGGAAGATTTTATGAACGACTGAAAGCGGTTCCGGCTATGAAGTTTGTCCCCGGATGAAGATTGAGTTCCGTGCCAAGGAGGGAAGCGATGGATGAGAACGGCGAGGACGGGCCGGGCGAATCGGGGGAGAGTCGGCGGCCCAATCCGGGTTGGCGGCTTAGCCGGCCGGACGGGAACCCGGACGAGATAACCTACCACTACGACCGGGAAAGGCGGCTCCGGAAGGCGCCGGATGCGGTGCGGGAACTGTACCATCCGACGGAAAAGCCCCGCCGCATGGGACCCTTCCGCATAGGCCCCGGAAGCAGGATGCAGCTGGCGACCATGCTGGTGGTCCTCATCGTTTCCGGAGTTGCCCTGTTCATCACCATAACGAACAAGGATGAGGGCACCTACGACCTTCGGGGGAACAGGGTTACCGTGCAGGCCATACGGCTGCCGGAGGAGGGGATGGTGATCGTGGCCATAGCCAAGACCATTCCGAAAAGCTCGCCGCTCTGGAACCGGCGACCGACGGGGGTGCCGTATTTCGGCACCGTGGGCATCGAGGTCTCGCCCTTCCTGCCGGCCGAGGCCGCCATAGGGGAGCCGGCCCCGCAGGGCGACCCGGAGGAAACCTTCTTTCTCAGGGTCAACTTTACCGAGGCCAACCCGGAGTTTTTCCGTTTCACCGTCCCCTTCGAATCGCAGGCATTGAAGCTGGTCTTCAGGGCCGCGGAACTGCAGTTGGCGGTAAACGTGGCGGTCGAGTGATCATGGAGGCCGCTCCCGATGCCCGCCGGCCGATCCGCCTGAGGCAGATCGGCTCCGCTTGTTCCGGCAAGGCGTTATGCGCTCTTGCCAAAATTGCTTTTCCCGAAAGGAAAGCAGGTCTATTGACGCAAATCCCTATCCGGGTTATCTTTTGTGGAGGAAACTGAAATGTTGCAAATATACCTGTTGTCGGTGCTGTGTAACGGGCTTGCGGGCTTCCTCTTCGTCTACGGGGACGGGAGCTTTGAAGGAAAACCCGAGTCCAAACCCCTGGGCGGGGCCTTCACCATGCTCGTGGGCATTCTTTCCGCCGTGACCGGCTTTCTCAAGCTGCTTATCCCGGTGGAACGGCCCCTGCTTATCGGGGACCTGCTTCCGGCCCTGGCCGGAATACTTGCCGGCTTCATGCTCGTCTACGGCTTCTACCGGGGCCGGAAGATCGGCGAGGAGGCGGCCGGGCTTGAGTCCGGAGGCCGGATGGAAACCTTCGGGGACGTGCTCCTTTTGCGGAAGAAGCCCGTCGGTATCGCCTGCATCGTCATCGCCGTCCTTCACTTCATTCTGCCGGGTGCCCTGTTTCTCTAATGGAAACCTCCCCCGAACCGGCCCGCTCCGTGGCCGGTATCGCCGTGAACGAAGGCCGAATCCTGATCGCCAGGAGGAATCCCGGCGGTTCCCTGGGCGGCAAGTGGGAGTTTCCCGGGGGCAAGGCCGAGCCCGGCGAAAGCGACAGGGCGGCCCTCGAACGGGAATACCTTGAGGAATTCGCCGTGGGCATCGAGGTCGGGCCCCTTCTGGCAAGTTCCTCCTTCGTCCATGGCGGCAGGCGGTTCCTGCTCAATGCCTACCGCATAACGCTCGCACACACCGGCCTTACCCTCCGGGAGCATTCCGATTGGCGATGGATTATGCCGACCGAGATCGAGGCCGGAATCCCGGACGGCGGCTTTGCCGATTCCGACCTGGCCCTGCTTCCGGATCTGAAAAAGGCATTGGCCGGCCAATGAGAACTCTTCGCCTTTCGGTGTTTCCGGCCCTCGTGCTTGCCCTTTTCTCCGTATCCTGCTCCGGCAAGGATACCTCCTCGCGGATTATTCCGCCCGAAACCCCGCCCCTGACACGGCCGATCATCGGCTACGGGGTGGTCAACACCTTCTACGCCCGCCTGCTTGCCGAAACCGGCGAGGAAGGGACGGTGCTGGGGCTTGTCCGTATCGGGACGGTGCTTTCCGTACGGGAACGCAGGCAGACCGGTCGGGGAGCGGCGGTTCGGGCATGGCTATTCGTCAAGGTCGAGGATTCGGGGGAGGAAGGCTGGATTCCGGAAGACCTGGTCGACGAATACCCCAACGAGGCACAGGCGCGGATCGCGGGCCAGGGGTTGAGATAAGGCGTTCGCCCTTCGGGTAACCGGCGGCCTTTCCTGGCTTTGGGACCGGTCGGCTCCGGTTAAAACGTGGTTGCCGGGAAATGTCCTTTGGCCTTTTCCGGCAAACCTGAGTCGCCGGCGGGGAAACGCCCGGAGCGTTTCCCCGTGGCGGGCAGCTTGCCCCGGGCTTTGCCGTCTGCTGGCCCTTTCCTGCCTCGACCGTAGTAATTCAAAATTCTTCTCCTGCTTCTTTCCCTTCCCCCTAGCCGATTCCGCCCCTGCCGGTTACAATGGAGCGTTCCCGGCAGTTACCTGTTGATAAATGGAGGGAAACGGCCGACATTGTAAGAAGGTACCGGTTTAACCCGATCGGGATTTGGCCGTACTGCTAACCGTTTCCGCATGATCGGGAACAAGGGAACCGCAATTCCTTATTAACCGGCGGTTCCCCTACGTTTGGAGGCAATGGAATGACGGAAGTACTGTCCCAGGATGAAATCGACCAACTTTTGATCGCCATAAATACCGACACCGAGCCTGAGGAGTTCAGGCCGGCGGCGGACAGTCGGAAGAT
>WQZW01000097.1 GCA_009780545.1 Treponema sp. | reverse complement strand
TTCCCCCGTGGAAGCCGGCCACCATGGACCAGGCCCTCGCTCCGGCATACCCGGAGTTCCTCTCGGCGACCCGCCGTATCTCAAGGACGAGTTCCGAAGCTTCCCCGTCCTCGGCGGTTCCGATGTCGGCCCCGTCGTCGATCCCGAAACCGGTTTCGGCAGGACTTCCCGTGCCCAGTTCCCGGAAGCGGAGGCCCAGCTCCTCGACCGCGGCGACGGCACGGTTCCGGGAAAAGTCCGACACGACCAGGGCAACGATGGTCACGGCCAAGGCCAGGACCACGACCGATGCCGAAATAAAGATCGGTTTTCTGTTATTTTGGACGAAGTCGGTAAATCCTTCGCCTGAAACAAGCTTTTCATTGCCGGTACGCATTGTCCCTCCTTGCATGTAGGCAAAAGGCAATTTTACAATTCAGCGGTTTCAGGAACAAGTTCTCCCCTTTTTTACGGTTCCCGGACCTGCGGTTTCCAGGTGATGCCCGAAAACCGCAGGTCCGGGCATCACTTGTCCCCTTCGGTCTCGGTTTCCGGTGTCGGTTCGGTCTCTTTCGGCTCCTCGGCCTTGACCTCGGGAACTTCCCCCTCGTTCTCCGGAGCGGGTTTTTCCTTCCGTTTCCGTTTCGGGGCTGCCGGTTTTGCCTCGGTTTCCGGCTTCTCCGCTTCCGGTTCGGGTTTCTCTTCGGGCGGTTCGGCCTTTACCTCCGGCTTCCCGACCTCGGCCGGGGTATCGACCGATTCCTTGGCCTTCTCGTGCCCGGAATCGGACTTGTCTTTCAGGAAATCCCCCAGGGTGTAGGCCGCACCCGTCTCCCTGTCCATGTAGCGGGAATTCTCTTCCTTTTGCACTTTCTTCTGGTAGTCGCGTATGGAGAAGGACAGTTTCTGCCGGTCCTCCTGCATGTCGATGATGATGGCCCGTATCCTGTCACCGACCTTGAACCTGGCCAACGCCTCGTCCGGGTTTTCATCCTTGTTCTCGGTCAGGTTGCTCTTGTGGATCAGGCCCTCGATGCCGCCCGGCACCCGCAGGAACAGCCCGAAATCGGTAACGGAGGAAACCTCGCCCTCGACCTGGGAACCGAGCCCGTAGGCCGCACCGAAACTTCGCCAGGGATCCTCGCTAAGCTGCTTGATGCCGACACGGATGTTCCGGCTCTGCTTGTCCAGGGAGAGGACGATGACCTCGACCTCGTTGCCCACGGCGAGCTCGTTGCCGGGATGCCGGACCTTCTTCGTCCAGGAAATGTCGTCGATGTGGAGGAAGGCGTCTATCCCCTCCTCCAACTGGACGAAGGCCCCGGCGTTGGTCAGCTTGACCACCGGCCTGGAAAGCCTCGTGCCCTCCGGGTACCGCCCGTCTATATCGTCCCAGGGGTTGACGGTAACCTGCTTAAGGCCGAGCGAAACCCGGCCGGCCTGCAGGTCGTAGCCGAGGATCATGCATTCCACGATGTCCCCGGGCTTGACCACGTCCTGCGGTTTTTGCACCTTCCTCGTCCAGGAGAATTCGGAGATGTGGGCAAGGCCCTCGATCCCCTCCTCTATCTCGATGAAGGCCCCGAAGTCGGTGAGCTTGGTAACCTTGCCCTTGACGATGTCGTTGACCTTGAACTTGTTCTCGAAATGCACCCAGGGATCGTCGGTAAAGTGCTTCAGCGACAGGTTGATCCGTTTCTCGACCGGATCGACCCGTACCACCTTCAGCTTTATCTCCTGGCCCTTCTTCACGAAATCCTTGGGACGGGTAACATGTCCCCAGCTCATATCGTTGATGTGCAGGAGGCCGTCGAAACCGCCGAGGTCCACGAAGGCCCCGAAGGAGGTAAAGGTCTTGACGATGCCCGAAACGTCCGAACCGATCGGGGTGTTGGCCAGGAATTCCTCCCGTTTCCGGTCGAGTTCCTCCTCCATGCACTTCCGGCGGTTCACCACGATGTTGACCTTGCCCTCCGAGTACAGCCTCTCGATCTGGAAATTGGTCTTGAGGCCCAGCAGGCTCTCCGGTTCCTCGACACGCTGGATGTCCGCCTGGCTTATGGGGAGGAAAGCCCGGAGTCCGCCGCCCAGGTTGACGTCGTAGCCGCCCTTGACCTGCTTTTCGATGACGCCCTCGGCAAGAACGTTGTCCTTGAACGCCTGGCTGAGATTTTTCCAGGATATCTTGGCATCCGCCTTCTGCTTGGAGACGATGACCTCGCCCCGCTTGTTTTCCTTGGTGACAAGGACGACGGAGACCACGTCCCCGATCTTGGGCACCTCGGTGAATTCCTGCAGGGGGATTTTCCCTTCGGACTTGTAGCCCACGTCCACGAAAACCTGATCCGCCGTTATCTGGATCACCGTTCCGTCCACCTGCTGCCCTTCCTCGAGTTGTTCGAAGGATTTCAGGTACTTTTCCTGCAACTGTGTTTGAATGTTTCCGCCCTGTACCGGACTCGTGTCCGATTCCACTTCCATCTGTGCCATAGTTTGTCCTTGCTTCGTGATTTTCCCTTCCAATATGCCATAAACCTCTTCGATGGTCAAGTCCGACGTGTCCAGGTATTCCACGCCGGGAACCAGGGCCAGGCTGCCCGATCCCTTGTTCCGGTCCCGTTCGTCCCTAAGCTCGATGGCGGCCAGAATATCCCCGAAGGCCAGCTCGGAGGTTCCCTGGGCCAGGCGTCTTTCCGCCCGTTTTCGGGCGGACGCGTCAAGGAAGAAGCGGAACTCGGCGTCGGGAAAAACCTCGCCCGTCATGTCCCTGCCCTCCACTATAATGGAAGATTTCCGCGCGATTTCCCGAAGGAGGGAGTTGACCAGGCGGCGGATGGGGATAAAGGCCGAAAGCGGCGGGGCCAGCCGGTCTATCTCGTCCGTGTGCAGGAGGTCGGAAACGTCCTCGCCGCCGAGCAGTACCCGCCCGCCCCGGTATTCCAGGCCGGCGGTTTCGGCGAGGGCCAGGGCTGCCTGTCCGTCCAGGGGATCGATGCCGGAGCGGAGACAGCCCAGGGTGATCGCCCGATACAGCTTGCCCGAGTTCAGGTAGCGGAAGGCGCCGGGCAGCCGCGCGGCGAGCATGGCGGCGACGCTGCTCTTGCCCACGCCGGCCGGTCCGTCTATCGCTATTACCATGTCAGCTCCTTCCGCGGTTTTTTTCGGGATTCTTTTCGGTTTTCGGCATTCCCTTCCGGAAACTTTCCGGCCGGAAGTTCCGTTTGCGGGATTTCGCCCTTCCCCAGCAGCAGCTCCCGCTCGGTTTCCTCCAGCGGGCGGGATTCCCCCTGGGCGAGGTTCCCGATCCGGACCGGCCCTATCCGTATCCTCCGCAGGTGCAGGGGATGGAGGCGGAACCGGGAGAAGACCCGGCGTATTTCCCGGTTCTTCCCCTCGACCAGCACGATGCCGACGCTCCGGGATTGGAGCCTGGTTACCGATTTCGCCTTGAGGAATTCCCCTTCCAGCTCGATTCCCCGCAGGAACGCCTCGATCAGTTCGTCCGGCACGTGGCCGGTGGCCTCGACGAAGTATTCCTTCTCGATTCCGGCGCTCGGATGGCCCAGTTTTGCGGCAAAGTCGCCGTCGTTGGTAAAGAAGATGAGGCCGGAGGAAAGGAAATCCAGACGGCCGACGCCGTACAGCCTTTCCGGAACGGCCGGAAGCAGGTCCAGCGCGCGGGGCCTGCCCTGCGGGTCAAGCGAGCTGCAGATGTAGCCGGGCGGTTTGTTCAGGGCGAGGTACAGAAGCCGGCGTTCGGTTTCCAGCGGACGGCCGTCCAGCAGCACCCGGTCGTCGGGAAGCACCTTCGTTCCCCGTTCGCGTACCTCAAGGCCGTTGACCGTCACCCTTCCCTGCCCTATCATTTCCTCGGCGGCCCGCCGGGAGCAGATTCCCGCCCTGGCGAGGAACACCTGCAGCCTGATTCCGTCCCCCTCCACCCTAGCCTTCCCCCTCGATCCGGAAGCGTTCCAGGTCGTCTTCGCCCAGCTTGGGCAGGTCGGCGATCGAGTTCAGCCTGAAGTGTTTGAGGAATTCCTTGGTCGTGCCGTACTGGACCGGCTTTCCGGGCACGTCCTTCTTCCCCGTTCCCTTGATGAAGTCCCGTTCCTGAAGGAGGTGGAGCATGTTGTCCGGCGACACCCCCCGGATCGCCCTGATCTCCGAACGGGTGATCGGCTGGGAATAGGCGATGATCGCCAGGGTTTCCATCGCCGCCCGCGAGATGCGGGCCTCGTTCTTACGTCCGTAACGGTCCTTCAGCGTTTCCCAGTGTTCCCGTTTGGGGACGAACATGATTCCCCCGCCGACGCGGGAAAGCTCCAGACCGGAATCCTCCTGTCGGCAGCGTTCGGCGAGCAGTTCCAGGGCGCCGGCCACCGTGTCCGCCGGAAGGCCGGAGATGCGGGCAAGGACGTTCTCGTCCACGGCCTCCGCTTCCATGAACAGCACCGCCTCGATCAGGGCCACGTCCCTCGGAAAGGCCGGACGGGGATGTTCGGGATCGGCCTCGGGCGGAAGTTCGTCGTCGAACCGAAGTTCCCCCACGTTCGGGGAAGGTTCCTCATCGGTTCGGGGTTCGTCATCCGAAGAAAGTTCCTCGTCGGTCCGAAGTTCGGTATCGGGCAGGAATTCGGCCTCGGGCGGAAGGCCGGCATCCTCCGGCGGGAAGTCAGGCATCTTCCGGCTCCGGCCCGGCTTCCGTTCCGGAACCGGGATTGGGCCGTATCAGTATGTCGCCGAACATCCGGTTCTGGAAGACGACGATCACCCGAAGCTTGACCGACTCAAGGACGGCGAGGAAGGCGCAGACGATGTCCATCACCGAGCGTTCCCGCACGATAAGGTCGGTGAAGGAGCATTCCCCCTTCCCTTCCAGCAGCTCGGACATCAGGGCGACCTTCTCGTTCACCGAGACTTCCTCGTACATGTCGATGATCCGCTCGCCCGGAAGGCCCTTCATCATCGAGGCGAAGGTTTTCATCAGGCTCCAGATGTCCGCCTTCTCCCAGAGTTCCGTGTCGGTGAAGGGCAGGCTGTGCTGCAGCCGCCGCCGTTCGACCACCCACTCCGAATCCCGTTCCTTCTCCTCCATCAGGTCGGACAGCTTCTTGAACTTCTGGTACTCGATCAGGCACTCGACCAGTTCCTGCCTCGGGTCCGCCGGTTCGCCGTCCTCCTCGATCCGCATGGGGAGCAGCATCTTGGACTTGATCAACAGCAGCAGGGCGGCCATGGCATGGAACTCGCTGACGTTGTCCAGGTCCATGTGTTCCGCACGCCTGACGTAATCGAGGTACTGTTCGGTGATGTCGGCAATGGGGATGTCGTAAATGTTGATGCCGTTCTTGCGGATAAGGTCGAGCAGCAGCTCCAGGGGCCCCTCGAACTCCTGCAGCCTGAAGCTGTGGGCCTGTCCCCCTTCGGACTCCGTGCTTTTCATTGCCCCATCGTATCATGGAGGGCGGATAGAGTCTATGTCCGGGCCGGGTGCGGAACGGGTGGCCGGCCCGGAAAAGACCGGCCGTCGGACCCCGAAGGGCCCGACGGAATTCTAGAACAGCGCGTCCTCGGAAAGGGCCTCGGTTGACGGGGCCGGGTTCTTCCTGGGCCGGCCCGGTCCCCGGTGGACCTGGGTTTCGGCCTCCGGTTCCGGGACCTCCTCCGGCAGCTCGATGACCGGCTCCTTCGGTCCGGGCGTCGCGGCCGCCTTGGCAACCGTTTCCTTCGCCGTGCCGGGCTTTTCGCCCCCGCCGGCCTTGGCCTTGGGGAATTCCCTGCCGGGGAACATCAGCTCCCGAAGCCTTCCCTCGATATCGACGATCAGCTCCGGCCTTTCGTTCAGGTACTCCCGGACGTTTTCCTTGCCCTGCCCGATCTTGTCCTCGCCGTAGGAGTACCAGGCGCCCTTCTTGTCGATGATGTCGTACTTGACGGCGGCGTCCAGGATGCTGCCCACGTAGGAAATCCCCTTGCCGAACATCAGTTCCAGCTCCACCTTCCGGAACGGCGGGGAAACTTTGTTCTTCACCACCTTCACCCGGACCTTGTTCCCGATGGCCGGGATGTCCTTGGACTGCTCGATGGCCTCGATTTTCCGCACGTCCAGCCTCACCGAGGAGTAGAACTTCAGGGCGTTCCC
>WQZW01000096.1 GCA_009780545.1 Treponema sp. | reverse complement strand
TTGTTCCTCACCCAAATCGTGGCGGTTCCCTTCAGCCTGCTTTTCGGCCGACTGAGCGGTAGGATCAACCCGCTGAACCTCATCGTCGCCGCAATCGCCGTCTACTGCGTCATCTCCGGCGTCGGTTTTGCGATGGGCTTCGGCCTGGAGCAGGAGCTTTTTACCGTGGAAACCGCGCTCGTGCTGTTCTGGGTTTTGTCATTCCTGGTCGGCACGGTGCAGGGCGGCATTCAGGCAATCTCCCGCTCCACTTTCGGCCGGCTGATTCCCCCCGGCCAAAGCGGGGAATACTTCGGGTTTTTTGAAATCCTCGGACGCTTCGCCGCGGTCATGGGGCCGGCGTTGTACGCACTTATTTTGGGTTTGAGCGGGAGAAGCAGTTTTGCGATTTTGAGCGTGCTCGCCCTGTTCGTCGTCGGGCTGGCGATTCTGCTTCGGGGACGCAAACGGATCGCGGCGGTGCTGGAAGCGGAGGGAAACAAGCCGCAGTAATGCGGGCCGAAACTGACGACATCCGAAGGGATAAGGAGGACGCCAAACGACGTGAAAGCCGCAAGGTTTTACGGGAAATCCTATTTTTCTTTTCCCGTCGTAAGCCTAAAACGGCCGTTATTTTCTGCCCAAAACAAATTGAGGCCGAGGGATATATAGGGCCTCGCGCTAAGCATAAGAAACTCCTGCTCCCATCCGGAAACCCCGTCCGCTTTCCTTCTGCCATGATAGGTATCAAGCTCGGTATATCTCGCAAAATTACAGGTAGCCGTGCTTCCCACCCTGACAAAAAATCTATCCGTAAGGTCGATTTTGATGCCCATATCCACGCCCAAACCAAGATCACCGGTTAGCTTGCTGTACGACACGTTTCCGGAACCGGGATAAACAACTCCCGTCATCAAATAATCAAAACCTATGCCAAAATATGCCTTGAAATCATCCGTAACGTCAGCCTTGAATACGATTCCCGTAGTCAATCCCGTCTGTGAATTGAGCGCATAGCCGCTCAGGTCGATGGTTGAAAGTCCGTTCTCCTTGTCCTCCCAACGGTTCGTCAGGAACAGAAGGAGCGAAGCGTTTACAAAAATTCCGACATTGTCCGCAAGAAACCTGTAAACGGATAAATTGCTCCCCTGCGATATCGTATAAGTATCCATGTCGGCTTCCCGATTTTTGTACGTATCGAAATAAAAGGCCCGTTGATACCCCATGGAAAGCCAAGTCTCCTCGATCGCAAACGTAACCGAAGACACCCCAAAAACTAGGGCAAAGAACAGTATCGATTTTTTCATGCTCAGCCTCCTTCCTTAATCATGGCTGACGGACCTCCTTCTGTCAAGGCTCCGCGTCAACCTTTCCTTCGTCCGACAAAATCCCCCACATACGTTCAAACCTTCCGATCGCTGGACAAAAATAGGCTCCCGGTGTATGCTGGGGAATCGGGAAATGATCAGGACCTCGCCTCGGAAGGAGATTTTCGTGTCCCACGTGCGGTGGATTTGGAACTATATGCGGGGAAGGCGGGCGGCCTTTGTCGCCGGCCTCGTGCTTTCGGCGGTGAGCGCGTCGATGTGGATCGTCAACCCGATGTTCGCCCGCAGGCTCATCGACGACGTAATCATCCCGCAGAACACCGAACCGCTGTTGCGGATTTTGGCAATAATGTTTGCCGTGCAGATGACCAGGCTCTGCCTCCGCTACCTGATGCAGGCCCTGATGGAAAAGTCCAGCACCGTCGTGATGACCGACATCCGCCGGGACATGTTCCGCATGGTCCAAAAGCAGGACCACGTTTTCCTCGGGCGTTTCGCCACCGGCAACCTGATGACCCGGATGACGCAGGACCTGGACCGGCTGCGGCACACGGTGGCCTGGGTTTCCTACCAGTTCGTCGATTCGGTGGTGCTGTTCGTCTCGGTTTTTACCCTGTACGTCGTCATCAACTGGCGGCTGGCCCTGTGCCTGGTCGCCGTCACGCCGCTGATTTTGCTCATCAGCCACCGGTTCAGGAAACGGATCAGGCCGAGGTTCGTGTTGCTCAGGCAGAAGCTCACCCGGCTCGGGACGGCGGTGACGGAAAACATCGACGGCAACCGGGTCGTGCGGGCCTTCGCCCGGGAGGAGCACGAGAAGGAACGCTTCGAAACGTTCAACGCCGACTTTCGGGACACCAGCTACGGCAATTCGTTGATAGCGGCCAAGTACCAGCCCATCCTGGACATGGTGAGCGAGCTTCTGGTGGTGATCACGCTGGTGGTCGGCGGCTACTTCTTGATTCGGGAATGGATGACGCCGGGGCAGTACATCGCCTTTTCCTCGCTTACCTGGGCGCTGGCCGGCCCGCTCCGGATGCTCGGCCCGCTGCTTGCCGACATCGAACGGTACACCGCTTCCGGCGAGATGCTGCGGGAAGTGGTCGAGGCCGAGGTGGGAATCGCCGACGAGCCCGATGCCGCGGAACTGGTCGGGCGGCCGGCCGGAAAGGTCGAGTTCCGGAACGTGAGCCTTACTATGGAAGGAAAAACGATTCTGAGCGACATCAGCTTCGTGGCCGAGGCCGGTTCCACGGTGGGGATTCTGGGCAGCACCGGTTCCGGCAAGACCTCGCTGGTCAACACCCTCGCCCGCTTTTACGAACCGGATTCCGGCGTGGTGCTGCTCGACGGAACCGACGTTCGCCGCTACACCCTTTCCTCCCTGCGCCGGAACCTGGGAATCGCCATGCAGGACGTGTTCCTTTTTTCCGATTCGGTGGGCGGGAACATTTCCTACGGCAGGGAAGGGATGGCCGAGGCGGAGATTCGCGGGCGGGCGGCCCAGGCCGATGCCGACGGCTTTATCGGGGAAATGGCCGACGGCTACGCAACCCTGGTCGGCGAACGCGGGGTGGGACTTTCAGGCGGGCAACGGCAGCGGATCGCCCTGGCGCGGGCCCTGGCGATACGACCGGCGGTCCTGATCCTGGACGATACCGTCTCGGCGGTGGACAGCGAGACCGAACAGTACATCCAGGAGCAGATGCGGAACCTGGACTTTCCCTGCACGAAGATCGTCATCGCCCAGAGGATTTCCTCGTTCCGGGGAGCCGACCTTATCCTGGTGATGGACCGGGGCCGAATCATCGAACGGGGAAACCACGCCGAGCTTATGGCGATGAAGGGATTTTACCACAGGATCTGGACGCTGCAGTACAACTCCGGCCTTGGTGAATCCGGAGAATGCTGAACGGCATTGGTTGACAGGAATGCCGCCGGTTTACCGGCGGAGTGGAGTTTTGCAAAGCAAAACTCCGAATCCAATCCGGCTCCGCCGGATTGGATCGGGGGCGTTGCGGGGTGGAACCCCGCTCGGGGGGTAGGTCGAGACCCGCTACTGCGGGGCTCGACCTCAGGGGGGCTTGGCCCCCCGCATAATGGGTAAAAGGGTGGAGTTTTGCAAAGCAAAACTCCGAGTCCAATCTTCACAGAAGATTGGACCGCCCTCATTATGAATTTCTCTTTCAAGGAAGGATGATGGCACGGAAGGACAAGCCGGAACGACGGCAGAAGACGGCCGAGGGGCGGAACCGTTACGATGTGGACGAGTACCTGGACGAGAAGGTCAGCCTGTTCAACATCAAGCGGTGCCTGACCTACGTTCTCAAGGCACAGACCTCGCTGAAGCTGGCGTTGGCCCTGAGCGTGGTGGCGAACATCGTCTCGCTTTCCGGGCCGCTGTTCATCATGCGGGCCATGGACGAGGCGGTGCCCAACAAGGATTTTCGGCTTTTGCTGATCATGGCCGGCTTCCTGGCGCTGACCATCGTCGTCAGTACCGTTCTGGGCACGGTGCGGAACGTGCTGGTGGCGAAGGCCGGAACCGGCATTATCCACGACATACGCTACGACCTGTTCTCCCACCTGCAGAAGCTGGCCTTCAGCTTTTACGACAGCCGGCCGCATGGCAAGATCTTTGTCAGGGTGGTGCCCTACGTCAACAGCGTTTCGGACGCGCTTTCCAACGGCATCATCAATTTCATCATCGAAGTGCTCAACATCATTTTCATCATTTTTTTCATGTTCAGGGTGCATCCGCAGCTTGCCACGGTGGTCGTCCTCGGCCTTCCCCTGTTCGCCGTTTTCGTCTGGACGATAAAGCCCATGCAGCGGCGGGCCTGGCAGAACGTTTCCAACAAGAACGCCAACCTCAACGCCTACGTCCAGGAATCCATCGACGGCGTGACGGTAACCCAGGCCTTCGACCGGCAGGAACGGAACCTGGCCATCATGGACGACCTTGCCGGGCAGCGCAACGCCGGCTGGATGAAGGCGATCTACATCTCCAACAGCGTCTGGTTTTCCGTGGAGACCATCGCCCAACTGGTGTATTCGTTCCTGTACGTTACCGGGGCGTACTTCATGGTGCCGATGGCCAGTTTCGGGATGCTCCTTGCCATGGGCAACTATACCTGGCGGTTCTGGCAGCCGATCATCAACCTTGCGAACATCTACAACACGTTCATTTCGGCGATGGCCTATCTTGACAGGATCTTTGACACCATCGCCGAACCGGTGACGATCAAGGACGAGCCGGATGCGGTGGACTTTCCCTTCGTGCGCGGCCATGTCGAGTTCCGGAACATCGGCTTCAGCTACGACGGCGCAAGGCAGGTGCTGAAGGACGTCAGCTTCGAGGGACATCCGGGAGAGAGCATCGCCATCGTGGGCCCGACCGGAGCCGGCAAGACCACCATCGTCAACCTGCTGGCCCGGTTCTACAACATCGGCGAGGGGCAGGTGCTGATCGACGGGCAGGACATCATGAAGGTCCGCCTGCACAGCCTGAGGCGCCAGATGGGGATAATGCTGCAGGAGAGCTTTTTGTTTTCCGGCAGCATCGCCGACAATATCCGCTACGGCAAGCTGGACGCGAGCGACGAGGAAATCCGCCGGGCCGCCGCCCTCATCGGCGCCGACCGTTTTATCGAACGGCTGCCCCAGGGCTACGAAACCCCGATAAGCGAACGGGGCGGCGGCATCTCGCAGGGCGAACGCCAGCTCCTGGCCTTTACCCGCACGCTGATCTCCGACCCGAGAATCCTGATCCTGGACGAGGCGACCAGCAGCATCGACACCGGAACGGAACAGCTCGTGCAGGAGGGGATCAAAACGCTGATGAAGGGCCGCACCAGCTTCATCATCGCCCACCGGCTTTCCACGATACGGAACTGCACGAGGATACTGTTCATCGACGACGGCCGGATCGAGGAGCAGGGCACCCACGAGGAACTTATGGCAATGAGAGGCAGGTACTACAAGTTGTGCCTGGCCCAGTACAAGGAGTAGGCGATGCCCCACGACGACCTTGCCCGCGGGCTTGACCTGATCGGCCGGGCCGACAGCCGGGCCGCCGAGCTGCTTTCCCCCGCATCGGACCGCATCGCCCGGCTTCTGGACCGCTACGTCCGTGAGATACAGGCCGGCAACCCGGCCCTGAGCCTTGTGGGAACCGACGACCGGCAGGAAATCATCCAACGGCACATCCTGGACTCCCTTTCCCCGCTGGGGATCATCGCCGAAAAGCTCGCCTCGGCCCCTGCCGGAGCGGACGGGCGGAAAAGCATCGCCGACATAGGTTCCGGCGCCGGCCTCCCCGGAATCCCCCTTGCCCTGGCCATGCCGGAAGTGCCCTTCACCCTTATCGAAAACAAAGGCCGCCGCGCCGGCTTCCTCCGCACCATGGCCTCCCTGCTGGCCCTGAAGAACGTTACCGTCGAGGAGCAGGAAATGGAAAAGACCCGCCTCGGCCCCTTCTCCCTGCTCGTCTTCCGCGCCTTCCGCCCCCTCACCCCGGAAATCTACCGCAAACTCGCCCGCCTCTGCCGCAAAGGCGGAACCCTCGCCGCCTACAAGGGCCGCCGGGAAAAGGCCGAAGCCGAGATCGCCGCCCTCCAAGCCGCCATCCCCGCCCTGGAAGGCCGCTGGCAACTGCTTCCCTGCCCCGTCCCCGACCTGGAGGAAGAGCGGCACTTGCTGCTGATCGATTGTCCATCCTGAAAGGATGGACTTAGGAGTTTTGATAGGCAAAACTCCACGCATTTATCGGTAGAGCCTGAATACTGATAGAAGAATTTATGAAAACTACGGTTGAGGTAGGAAAGGGCCGGCATGATTTCAAC
>WQZW01000095.1 GCA_009780545.1 Treponema sp. | reverse complement strand
GGCAGATCGATGCCGAAACGCTCGAAGATGTACTTGGTCTGGGGGCTGGCCTTACCGACCCTCGCCGCGACGCAGTTGTCGAAACCCAGGCCCTGCTTGAGCCTGGCGTAGGCGGCGGCCGAGACCACCGAGTCGGTGTCCGGGTTCCTGTGTCCCAAGACGTAGATTTTCTTTTCCATAATATGCGGGTCCCCCGTCAAAGTATAGCACGATCCGTCCGAGCCGATTCGTCGGCCCGTCATAGGAATGGGGAACTCAAGGAGGGGGGCCAAGCCCCCCTTCACTCCGGCCCCGCTGCCGCGGGTCCTCCGTTACCCCCCGAACGGGGCCCTGCCCCGTAACGCCCCGCATTTACGGCGCAGGAATCCGCCGGCAAAACGCCCGGCTCCGTCACCCGAAGGACGATACCTCCCGCCACAGCCGGCCGGCAACCTCTTCCCCGTCCCCGGACACGTCCACGGGAACCGCTTCCGGCAGGGAAGCCATGTAGGTAAGCTGGCGTTTGGCGTACCGACGGCTGTTCGTCGCCACCAGTTCCCGCACCCCGGCAAGGTCCCCCGAAAGCCGGAAAACGCCCGAACCCGGTTCGTCCTCGACAAAAAATTCCCGGTAGCCTATGGCACGCATTCCGGGGTCGGCCGGCCCGTAGCCGGATCGGAGGAGGCCCGCGACCTCCTCGGGCAGCCCCCGTTCGAACATTTCCCCGCAACGTTCCCCGATACGCCGGTACAGCTCGGCCTTCGGTCGGCAAAGGGCGAACGCGACGTACCGGAACGGCAGTTCCGGCCGCATGCCGAAGGAGCTCAGGGGCCTTCCGCAGAGCCTGAAGACTTCCAGCGCCCGCATCAGGCGGTAACCGTCGTTACGATGGATCCGGCCGGCACTGACGGGGTCGCAGCCGGCAAGTTCCGCCATAAGTTCCCCGGAACCCTTCTCGGCAAGCTCGGCCTTCAGGGTTTCCCGCACGGCCGCGTCCGAGGGCGGCGATTCAGGCAGCCCCAGAACCAGGTTCCGGAGGTAGAATCCGGTGCCGCCCGCGACGATCGGCAGCAAACCCCGTTCCAGTATCCCGGCGACGGCATCCGTCGCCAGGCGGACGAAATCGCCCACGTTGAACTGTTCGTCCGGATCGCGTATGTCGATAAGGTGGTGGGGAAGTTCGGCACGTTCGGCCGGTCCGGGTTTGGCCGTCCCTATGTCCATACCCCGGTAAACCTGCATGGAATCGGCGGACACGACCTCGGCCCTGCCGACCGCCAGGCCTCCGGGGCCGAAAAGCCGGGACAAAAGCGCCGTCTTGCCGGAAGCCGTGGGCCCGAAAAGGACCGGGACTACCGGCCGTCGGTCTTTCGGGGACATTACCGCCAATCCCGGCCGGCCGCTACTCGGCTTCCAGCCTGAACTCGACTTCCTCGGTAAAGACCTGGCGGGCCGCAAGGGCGACCATCTTGCCGTCGTAGTCGTCCTTGGTCTCGTTGTCCAACAGCATCGAAAGCTGGAACGAACGCCTGGAGGCGGCCACGGTAATCTCGTACATGTTCTTCTTGTATTCTATCAGTTCCTGTAGGGGGAAAATCATACCTTAATGTACCTAAAATGTCCTTCGTTGTCAAGCAAGGTGCGGGGATCTGCTTGACGGGGAGCAAGGAGCGCCGACAGGAAACCGGCGCTCCGTCCATCAATCATTCTCTTCCGAGTCGCCCAGGATGCTGCCGGAAAGGCCCGAGCCGACGAAACCGAAATCCAGTTGGGGCAGGCGGGAGGCGGACCTGGCGGCGGCGAGGTTTTCCGTGCGGATCGCGTCGAAAACCTCCTTGCGGAAAACCTTCACCGTCTTCGGGGCCTCCACCCCGATGCGGACCTGGTCGCCCCGAATCTCCACGATGGAGATGGAGATGTCGTCCCCGATGACGATCCGCTCGTCCACCTTCCGGGACAGGATCAGCATGACCTGATCCCCACCGAGGCCGTGTTTCCGGAGATTGCGGCCGGGGCCGAAGCCGACGAGGCGGCCAGCTCGGCCATGATGTCGTGCCTGGTACCCCAGCGGGAATCGGAAAGGACCGCCTGCCTGCCGGTGCGGTTCGCCCGGTTGATGACCAACGGGCCCTGGAGGTTGGCCGTGATCAGATCCCCCTCCTGAGGTATCGTCACGATGGCGAGGATCAGGGCCTTCTCCGGGGAGAGGATGCCGAGCTCGGCCAGTTCCCCGTCGCCGATGTCGACCTCGTAGTCCGGCCTGAACAGGAACGGGTCGACGAGGCAGAAGGCCAGGTCCTCCGCCTCCATGGACTGGAGCCAGTAGAACGGCTGGCGTTCGGCGTCCAGCAAAAGATATTCCGTGCGGTCCTCGAAACCCAACAGCCCACGGGGAAGGACTATCTTCTGCCGTTGGTCGACCTCGATGACCCCGTACGCCTTGGTCGCTATTTTCACGGGCGGCCCTAGCGGAGGAAGTCCAGCAGCGATACCGGAACCAGCTTCGCCATGGTCTGCAGGCCCGCCTTGTGGGCAAGCTCCATGATGGCAAGGTTCGTGGCGGCGCTTGCCATGTCCACACCGGTCTCGCGTGCGAGATAGGACTGCACGTCGGTGATCTCCCGATTGAGCCTGGTCCACACCGTCTGCACCCGCTCCTGCCGGCTGCCTATGTCGGCGACCCCGTTCGCCAGGCCGTCCAGGGCACCGTCCAGACCGGAAAGCCCCTGGCTCCCGACGAATTCATGGTCGCCCCGGAACAGGGCGTCCCGAAGGCGGACCACCATGTCGAACAGCGAACCGCCGGAAACGGTGGACCTGGTATGGTCCCAGTTCGTGATTCCGTTTTCCATCGTCCCCCTGACGATCCCCAGGTCCTGAAGGACGGCGGCCCCGCCGACGGCGTCCTCGGCACGGATGAACTGCGAACCGGTGCCCTCAAGGGCAAGCCCGCGGGTTTCGGGGTCTACGAAGGCCTTGACCGGAGCCGGCGAATCGTTGATCTTGGCCACGATCGAGGGCAGGGTATCGCCGACCGAAACGGCGATCTCGACCCCGTCGATGAAGAAGGAGCCGGGTTCCCGCACCCGGTAGGCGGAAGCGTCGACGCCCGAGAACACCTGCATCCGTTCGGCCCAGAAGCCCCGTCCGCCCTCGAGGTCGAGTTCCACGAAGTTGCGGTCGCCGACCTCCGAACTGCGGGAAGCCCCAGCGCCGCGGTACTCGACCCGCTGGACCATGCTGTTGTCCCCGCCCTCGACCATTCCCTCGATCGCCCTGAAGGGCTCGGTGAAGACCTTGTCCCCGCCGAACAGCTGCTTGCCGTCCGGGCCGACCACGTTGGCGATGCTGACCAGCTCGTTGAGCATCTCGTTGACCTCGGCCCCGATAAGCTTCATGTCCGACGGCGTATAGATGCCGTTGGCCGCCTGCACGGCCAGTTCCCTCACCCGCTGTATCACGTTGACCGCCTGGTCCATGTAGGCGTAGGTGAGGTTGAAATGGTCCCTCGCGTACCGGGTGTTTCCCTCGAAACGCTCCAGGCGGGCGATCTGGGACTCGTAGCGGACGGCCCGCGCCGCCGCCATCGGATCCTCCCGCAGCTCCAGGAGCCGGTTCTGCCCGGTGATCTTGTTCTGGAGCCTGTAGATGTCCGTCTGCTGCCGACCTACGTTCAGGCGGGCGCTGTCGAAGGGCATTCCGGTCGAAATTCTTTCCATAGTGATCTCTCCTTAATTGCTGTAACTATGCGCCCATCCGCATGAGGACGTCCATCATCTGGTTCACCGTGCTGATGAAACGGGCCGAGGCGTTGTAGCCCTGCTGGTAGCGGAGCATGTTGGAAAGCTCCTCGTCCATGTTCACCCCGGAGATCGACTTCCGCAGGTCGCCGAGATGCCTGCCGATCTGGTTTTCCGAGGCGAGGAACCTTCCGCTCTGCTCGCCGAGGACGGCGATCCGGGCCACGGCGTCGGCGAAGAAGTCGTCGAAGGTGGAAAGCCGGCCGACCATCACCGGGTTGTTCCGTATCGAGGCGATGGCCTGCGCCGCGTCCCCGTTTCCGGGATTTGCCGTCCGCCCGTTCTCGCCGAAGCCGGAGGCCACGGAGCGGGGATCGGACAGGATGGCGGCGTTCACCTCGATCCAGCCGGCCGGGTGGGAGATCGGGGCCACGGCGAAGGACGTCCCGTCCCGGAGGTCCGCCACGGCGTCCGGCCCGTTCCAGTCGTAAACCCCGCCGGCCCCCAGGAGCCCGGCATAGCCCGTCAGGAAATGGCCGTCGTCGGCGACATGCCGGATCACGAAATCGGGGTTTTCCCGGATGCCGTCGACGGTGGCGGCGGTCGTGGCCTTCAGCGAGATATGGCCCTGGCGGTTCAGGCCGGCCACGATCTCGGCGCCGGAGTTGTTGATTCGGCCGATGATGTCGGCGACGGTGTCGGTGGCATAGTACTGCACTTGGACGTCGTCGGTCGGGCCGGAAAGGGTCATCGTGCCCTCCAGTCCCGGCATGGAACGCATCTCCAGTGTCTGCGAGCCGTTGATCCGGTAGACGTAGCTGGAGTCGAATTCCCCGCCGCCCGTTCTGTCGAAGTTGCCGTTGACGTTGGGCACGAAGGGGAATTCGGAGAAAAAGTTCAGCCCCGTCGTCCCGTTCAGCCCGTAGGCGTCCCGGTGTATCTCGTTGACCAGGTCCACGAAGTTCATCGTCATCCCGTCCAGGTTGCGGATTTCCTCGGCGATGGTCCCGTCCCTCATCTGGAGCAGGGCCCCGAGGCTGCCCCGTTCGAACCGCATCAGCGCGCCGGTGTCCTGCCAGAATATCTGCCTGTAGCCCTCGTCGCCGGAATGCAGCAGCCGGAAGTTCCGCGCCGCGCTTCCCTGCACGAGGATCTGCCCCCCGGTGTGGATCATGTACTCGTCGGGGTCCCGGGTATCGATGGAAATCTCCACTATCGAGGACAGCTTGTCGACCAGGAGGTCGCGGCGGTCCATCAGGTCGTTGGGACTGTCCCCCATGGCCTTGGCCCTGACGATCCGGTCGTTCAGCGAGGCGATGTCGCGGGTCAGGTCGTTGATCTGGGTGACCGAGATCTCGATCTCGGCGTCCGCCTGTTCCTGCAGCGCCTTAAGGGAATGGTACTGGCCCTGAATCCCGGAGATCAGCGTTTTTCCCCGTTCCACAACGGCGCTCCGCGGGGCCAGGTCGGCCGGAAAGGTGGAAAGTTCCTGCCAGGCGTCCCAGAATGCGTCCATCTTGGAACGCACCGAATTGCCCCCCGGCTCCATGTGTATGCTTTCCATCATGTGCAGGTAGGTGTCCCGCATCTGCCAGTAGCCCTGGCCGGAAGCCTGCGCCACGATGCGCCTGTCGAGGAGCTCGTCCCTGACCCGCTCGATGCGCTGCACCACCGTTCCCTGCCCTATCTGCCCGGCCGTTTCCGCCCGGTTGAGGTGGGGCACGTAGATCGGGGGCACCGTTCCCAGCTCCACCCGCTGTCGGGAGAAGCCCTCGGTGGCCACGTTGCCCAGGTTGTGCCCGGTAACGTGCAGTGCCTGCTGGTGGGCCTGAACCCCCCGTCGGCCTATCTCCAATCCCAAAAAAGTCGAGGTCATTGTCGTTCTCCTTTATAAGTCCCTAAAAGCTCTGATTTACCACCATGCTGCGGAGGTCGCCCGAGGCCTGGGTTCCCTGCGGGGAATAGGTCTTCCCGGGCCCCGAAGGAAAGGCCGCCTGGAAAAGGGCCGTCAGCGCGGCGCGGGAGGCGGCGATAAAGCCGGTCAGGGCCTCGCCCCCGGCCTTCACCCGCAGCATTTCCAGCTTCAGCTTCCGGTACAGGTCGGAAAGTTCCCGCCGGCCGGGTTCGGCGAGGCGGGCGGCCAGGAAGTAAAAGCCCCTGCCGCCGTCGTCGGGAAACGCCTTCTCCCGCCGTTCCTCCAATGCGGCCAGCTCCCTGCCGTACCCGTCCAGGACGGCGAAGTGTTCCTCGATGCCCGCCCAGTCCTGCCCGACCGCTTCCCGGTAGACCCTGTCCTGCAGGGCGCCGATCCTCCGCACCAGATCCAGCTGTTCGAACAGGATGTCCCTGCACTTTTCGTATTCCATAATTTCTCCCGTTTGTTTCAATCCGCGCACGGCAAATAGGTTTCCTTGTTCCTTATCGGCTTCGCGGGACGGGAACTTGAACCGCGGCGGACGGATCGGGCCGACCCGCGAACGAAGC
>WQZW01000094.1 GCA_009780545.1 Treponema sp. | reverse complement strand
CCGATGCAGCGTTCGCCCACCGCCGTGTGCACCTGGAAGGCGAAGTCCAGCGGCGTGGCCCCGGCCGGCAGCCGGATTACCTTGCCCTGCGGGGTGAACACGAAAATCCACTTGCCGAAAAGGTCCCGCTTGATGTCGGCAAGCCAGGAATCCGAGGAATCCCCCCGCCAGCCCTTCATTTTGTTAACCACCCCGACCTGTTTCCCCCGTTCGGCATCCCGGGAAGCGCCCTTCTTGTACAGCCAGTGGCTGGCAACGCCGTATTCGGCAAGGCGGTCCATCTCGCCGGTGCGGATCTGTATCTCCAGGATCTGCCCCTCGGCATCGTCGCCTTCCTCGCCGATGAGGACGGAAGTGTGCAGGCTGGCGTAGCCGTTGGGCTTGGGCCTGGCGACGTAGTCCTTGAAGAAACCGTCTATCGGCTCCCAAAGGCTGTGGACCAGGCCGAGCAGCGTGTAGCAGTTCTCGATTCCGTCGCAGATGATCCGGATGCCAGCAAGATCCCGGATCTCGTCGGCGCCCTTGCCCCGTTTCCGCATCTTCATGTACACCGAGTAGAAATGCTTGGCCCGGCCCTTCACCCGGATCGTTATGCCGGCACGTTCGGCCGCCTCGGTTATCGTCCGGCGGGCGGCTTCCAGGAATGCGTCCCGGCTTTCCTTCTTGCGGCCCACGAAGTCCTTGATCTGCTGATAGGTTTCCCGGTTGAGGAACTTCAGCGAAAGGTCCTCCATCTCGTCCTTCATCCAGGAGATGCCCAGTTGGTTGGCCACCGGCGCATAAATGTCCAGGCATTCCCGGGCGGCAAGCTTCCGTTCCTCGCCGCCTGCGCGGTCGAAGGCGCGGAGCCGGGCAAGCTGTTCGGCCAGCTTGATGATGATCACCCTGATGTCGCCGGTAAGGGCGAAGAGCATGTGCCGCAGGTTCTCCGCCTCGACGGAGGTTTTGACGGCGGTCTTCAGCGAGTCGATTTTTGCAAGCCCCTTGAGCAGGACAAGGGCCGGCTCGCCCGCGAGGGCACGGGCCGCTTCCGGCGGTTCGCGGTCCCGGGAGACGGCATGCAGCAGCGAGGCGGCCAGGGTATCCGCATCGAGGCGCAGGTCCAGGAGGATGCCGGCGGCCCCGTCCCCGCCTTCCGGAAGGCGGAGCACCTCATGCAGGGAGGCAAGCCGTTCCCGTTCCGGCAGCTCCGGCCCCCGCAGTTTTTCCCCGAAACCTACGCCCGTCTTTTCCATGGCTTATCATACGGATTTGTCGGCGCTTGGTCCAATCCCTCCGCCGGTTGGCCGAATCCGGGCCGCCCTCCGAACCTTTCTTCGAATAAGCGCATTTGGGCCAGATTCTTTTTGAGACAATACGAAGGCTTGACATTTTTTGAGTTTTGGACTACCCTTTGAGGAAGAGTTGGGAGTACTGCCTTTATGCGGTACAGTGAGCGCAATATAGCTCACCCAACTCTCTTTTTTTGTTTTTTCCGGGAGGATGGATTGCTTGAATCTGCTCTATGTTGACGACTCCGGCCTTGAGATAGACAAGGGATGCGATCACTGCGTGTTGGCAGGATTTGCGATCCGCGAAAACGAAACCTATTTCGCACAGAAGACCATTGACGACATCGTGGAGAAGCACCTGGGAACATCGAATGTCGAACTTCACGGCACGCATATGAGGGGCGGAAGAAAGGAATGGCGCAAAGTTCCTAGGCCCGTAAGGGAAAATCTGATCAAGTCCGTTCTGAACAACGTTGCGGTGAATTATCCCAGACATTATATCCTTTTCGGCGTGGTGCTGAACAAGAAAGCCTACCATGGGGATTCCGTTTCCAAGGAACTGTTCACCCAAATCACCAGCCGTTTTGACATGTTTTTGAAAAGAAAACACCACAGAAACAACGAACATGAAAAAGGCATAGCCATTTTTGATAAATCAACATCCGAGCAGCAGTACCAGGCTTGGTCCCAAACCTTCCAGTCAACGGGAAACCGCTGGGGAAACACGTTGGTCAACTTCGCCGAAGTACCCCTGTTCCTCGATTCCAAAATGTCCCGCCTGATTCAGGTCGCCGACATTTTGGCCTATTCTCTTTTCCGAAAATACGAATACAACGATGACGAATATTTTTCCATTATACGGAACTGTTTTGACCGCGACACGATGACCGGGGATGTTCACGGGCTGTACGTGCAATAGCAACTTTGGAACCGAAAACCGGCCCGCAAACTCATGCGGGATTCAAGTTCCCTCACTTTAATGCGTGGAGACTTGCACCGCAAATCTCCGAGTCCGGGTTACAGAAGGCAGCTTGGGCCGGTTTACCCACATCGTTGGAATCCCGCAAAATCATAATACCAACATTGCCGCTTGACAATCCTTCCCGAACGGCACAGAATAATTCATTAAACGAGGCCCGAAAGGAGGAAGTTTTATGTCGAAACTATTTGAAATTTTTTGCGTCAAAAATTTAAGGGTGAGGAACAGGATCGTCATGCCGCCCATGTGCATGTACTGTGCGACGGACGGAATTGCGTCGGACTTTCACGTTTTGCACTACGGCGCACATGCCCTTGGCGGTGCCGGACTTGTAATCGTCGAGGCCACGGGCGTGGCGGAATGCGGGCGGATAACGGACAACTGTCTGGGCATTTACGACGACGCGCAGATTCCGGGCCTTGCGCGCATTGCCTCGGCGATAAAGGCGAACGGGGCGACGGCGGCCGTTCAGCTCGGGCATGCCGGACGCAAGTGCGTGGCGAAGGTTCCCGAAGTGATCGGCCCTTCGGCGCTGTCGTTCGACCCCAAGGACGCGGCCTACAGGATTCCCCGCGCGATGGACGGTGCCGACATCGACGCCGCGGTGGAAGCCTTCAAGAACGGGGCGCGCCGCGCGGCAGAGGCCGGTTTCGAGATGGTCGAAGTTCACGGCGCGCACGGCTACCTTTTGTCATCATTCCTTTCACCGCTTGGCAATAACCGTAACGACGAGTACGGCGGTTCCGCGAAAAACCGCTCCCGCATAGTTGGGCGCGTTCTGGCCGCCGTTCGCGAGGCATTCCCCGGCCCGATCTGCCTCAGGGTTTCCGCCGAGGACTATTTGCCGGAGGGAAACCGCCCGGCCGACGTCGCCGAAATGATCAACATGGTAAAGGCGCGGGGCATCGACATCATCGACGTAAGTTCCGGCGGCGTAAGCCCGGCCGCTCCGCCCTTGCATCCCGGTTACCAGGTTAAATTCGCCGAAACGATACGCGAGATATCCGGCCTTCCGGTTATTGCCGGCGGACTTTTGACGTCGCCTGAGCATATGGAGGAAATCCTGGCGAACGGAAGGGCGGACATGGTTTTTGTCGGCCGCGAACTTCTGCGCAACCCGCATTTTCCGCTTTGGGCCGCCGGAAAACTCGGCGCGGGTTTCCCCTGGCCGAAACAGTACGAAAGGGCCCGCCCTCGATAGGGAAGTTGATCCAACTCTGTCGGATTGACTTTGGGGTGGCAAAAAAGGCCGCCGCAATGAGGATGGGCGACGAATCGGCAAAACGTTGTAGTGGGGCTCCTTGCCTACAATCTGCGTCATTTCACGGACATCTGTAAGGAAAAATCCTTACAGATGTCGCTTTTTGTGTTTTTACGAAAAAAAGTGTTGCGCCCAGAGCTTGGGTGTGTTACCATTGAAGTATCGGGCGGATGCAGGGAATTGCTAGCGTTTCCCGCAGAAGGCTGAAATTTTTAAGTGCAAAAAGGCGGATGAAAAGTTCGTGAACCGGATGATTTCAATCAATAAATGCACGCCATTAAAGCATTACCCCGAAAAGATGATAGACCTGATAATGCGGCAAAAAGGATTTGCGCCGGAATCATACGACACAACCACGGGTGATAAAAAATGAAGCATATCATTCAGTTTCTTGGAAAAAAGCGTTTCTTCGTTATGGTGTTACTTTCGCTTTGGGCATCGGCCACGACCTTCGGTTCATTCTTTTACCCGTTGCTTATCCGAAACATTATTGAAGGCGTGGAACAGCATCATACTTTGGATATGGGACTTGTGCTTTTATACGCCGGCATCATGCTTGCCGCGGCCCTTCTGACCTATTCGGGAACTTTTGTGTATACCAGGTATCTGATAAATTTCTCTTATAAATTGCGGGGACTCCTCGTCGGCGATTTTCTGTCCGTCAACGACAGGGAAAAAAAGGACAATGGCATTGGAGTATATCAAAACAGGGCGCATCATGAAGTTACCTCAACGGTGATGTTATTCAGGACGGATACGATACGGGGATTCATACTTCTTGGGCGAATTGGATTTGCCCTGTACATAGGTTTTTTGTGGGATATATTCATAGGGCTTATTTTTTTGGCAAGCATTTTATTGTATATGCTCTCGGCTTTTTTGCAAAGTAGATTATCAAATCCAGTTTACAAAAAAATGCTGGAAGATTACGAGTCGTACAGTGTCTTTACCATAGGTATTCTGAATGGCATCAACACTATTTTGAACAGAAAGGTCCATGCTAGATATCTTAAAAGAAACGCTGAGTTTACGCAGCAAAAAATCAGGCTTGAAACAAAGATGATGTCAATCCAAAACACCATCACCATATTATTCTTCGGACTTCTCGATCTTGCCGGTTCGGCAGGCCTTCTTGCATATTCCCTACACCTGTTCCTGCAGGGCGAACTCAGCCTCGGACAGGCATTCGCCGTGCTTACGTATCTTGATTATATTATGAATCCCATTATGATACTCTCCATGATTCAGCAGAGATATCTTGAAGGGATACCGTACATAAAGAAACTGCTCCCGATTATTGAGAACGCGCAAAAAAATGAACGAGAGGGAAGAAATACTCCGCAAGAGACACTTTCGCCAACGGAAGTCATGCTGTCGGCGAAAAATCTATTCTATACTACCGGCAATACAACATTGATCGATAATATTTCTTTTAGTATTTTGCTAGGAGAAAAAGTCGCAATCGTGGGGCAATCGGGAGAAGGCAAGTCGGCGTTTCTTGACATCCTGCTCAAAAATTTCCCCGAGTATGAAGGAGAAGCAACCTTCATGGGACGCGATCTTAAAACGCTTGACAGGCAAACGATACTTTCAAATATAGGCTACTACGCACAGGATATTTACGTTTTTAACGAAAATGTACATGACAACATCGCTAACTTAAATACGGCCGAGGGCGAAGTCGACGCGCTCCTGCCGGAGTTCGGCCTCGAAGGACTTAAGGGCAGGCTTTTGGGCGAAAACGGCGTGAATATTTCCAAGGGAGAAAAATCCCGCGTCGAGTTTATGCGCCTGCTCCTTAACGACCGGCCCTTCGCGATACTCGACGAGCCTTTCGATGGACTGGACGCATTCACCAAGGAAAAAATGGTAACAAAGGCTGCGATGTTTCTCAAAAATAAAACCGCCATCGTTATTTCTCATGACTTTAGTATTCTGCGTCAACTTGCGACAAAATATATCTTCATCGGCTCTGATAAAAAACTTTCCATTGGCAGTCACGAAGAACTGTATGGTTCAAATGCCGATTACAAAAAACTGTATGACAAGGCTATGGAAACAAAGGCGTAAAAGCGATTAAGCAAATGGCCCATGTCATTACTTCTCTGCGATAAAGGGCAAGGAGGTGGGGATGCCTGACGAACAAAGCGGGAACCGGAAAGATTTGGAAGGCTGTGTGGAACGGGCGTTGCTTGGGCTTATGCTGGAAAAGCCGTTTGCGGGAATTTCCGTGGTACAAATAGTCAAAAAATCCGGTGTTTCCAGAGATTTTTTCTACAGGCACTTCAAGACCAAGATGGCCGTTGCCGAACATTGTGTCGCAGAAATTTTTATGGGAATGGAACCGTTGAAAATGCCGGACCGAATTACCATGAAGTGCTTGGAAAGGGATTTGGTACACTTGCTTGTTCACAAAGATATCCTTCTGCTGTTTCATAAAAACGGATTGAGCGGTTTGATGTGGCCTTTAATTAAGGAACGTTTTGCATTACCTGTTGTCGGTAAAAAAATTACGTTTCAGGAAGAATACGATGCTGTAGTTAGTGTGAGTGCTTTTTATGAACTTATAAAACTGTGGCTTGATTATGGGATGGTACAAACTCCAAAATATTTAATGGGAATTATGGTGCCGAAGCGCAGGAAGAGTAGTTAAGGCCCTACCGCTCATGCGCAAGCCCGTATCTTTCGATAAAGGCCAACACCCGGCCGAGGCTTTCGGTCGG
>WQZW01000093.1 GCA_009780545.1 Treponema sp. | reverse complement strand
CATTTTGCAGACGCAGGAGAATCTCCGGCTCGGTTTCGGCATCGTCGAAAAAAGGCCGGCCGGTGCGCGTGTAAATAACGCCGTGACCTGCGCCGCCTGAAACGGCAAAACGCCGTCGCGCCGTTTCGCCGTCCCTGCACAGTACGATCACCGCCCGGGATCCCATGTGCTTCCGCTCGCAGACCACCGTTTCGACCGAGTGTTTCCGGTAATAGTCGAAGGCCTCGGTCGGGTGTTCGAGGAAGCCGTCGAGTTTGCTCGTCTCGCAGGGCGACATCGCGGGCGGCAGGTAGATCAGCCAGCGGGGATCGACGGCAAAGCGGCTGGCCAGTTCCAGCGCGGCGGCGGCATTTTCCTCGGCTATCTTAATCGAGGGGACGAGCCGGGTGTTCAGGTAGCGGGTGCCGAGAACGTCGTCGATGTTCGGTATGGCGTCCTCCGGCAAAATGCCGCCGGAACCTGCCTCCGTTTCCAGCGGCTTGATCGGCGCGTAATATTCCCGCCGCGCCTGGACCTGCACGGTTTCCCGCTCCGGATACCGGTACGCGCTGAGCTTGCCGCCGAACACGCAGCCGGTGTCGATGCAGACGGTGTTGTTCAGAATCCGCACTTCACGGGATGCGACGTGGCCGTAGACGACAAGCGCCCTGCCTCGGTAAGCGGCGGCCCAGGGGAGGCGCACGGTAAGCCCGTACTCGTCCTTCTCGCCGGAAGTTTCGCCGTAAATGCAGAGCTGCTTCACCCGTCCCGAACTGCGCCCGTGGTATTTTTCGGCAAGCCCCGCATGGGCGACGACGAGTTCGCCGCCGTCAAAGAGGTAATGGCTGATGAGGCCGTCAAGAAATGTTTTTACCCGTTCGGTAAATTCGGCATCCTCTTTTTCGATCTGCGCAACGGTTTTGTCAAGCCCGTGCGTCAACTGGACGTTTGCCCCGTTCAGTTTTTTAAGGAGTTTGACGTCGTGATTTCCGGCTATGCACCGGGCGTTTCCGGCCTGCGCCATGTTCATCACAAGCCGAAGGACCTCGACGTTTTTGTCGCCGCGGTCGCAAAGGTCGCCGAGAAATACGGCGGTCCGTCCCGCAGGATGGTTTGCGGTAAATAAGTCCGCGGCGACGTCGTAGCCGAGTTTCGTCAGCAGTTCGCAGAGTTCGTCGTAGCAACCGTGCACGTCGCCGATTATGTCGAAGGGCCCCCGTTCGTCCTTTTTATCGTTCCAGAGGGGAACGCGCACGATTTCGGCGTTTGCGGCCGCCTCCTCGTCCAGGATAAAGATATGGCGGAAACCTTCCCTGCGAAGGCCCCTGACCGAGGAACGCAGTTGCGACATCTGCCGTGCGATAACCCTGTCGTCGATTTTTCTGTCGGTGCGGTTTTTGTTGCGCTCCTTGGCCGTTTTTTCCGGTACGTCAAACACGATTGCCACCGGCAGGCAGTCCTGCGCCCGCGCGACCTGAAGGATTTTTGCCCGCGCCTCCTTTTGGACGTTGGTCGCGTCGACGACGGTGAGCAGTCCCAGGTCGAGGCGTTTGTTGGCGACGTGGTACAGCGCGTCAAAGGCGGCGGCCGTTACCGACTGGTCGTTTTCGTCGTCGCAGACGATGCCCCGAAAGAAGTCCGAGGAAAGCACCTCGGTAGGCTTGAAGCGGGCTTTTGCGAAGGTCGATTTGCCGCTGCCGGAAACGCCGACCAGGGCGACCAGGGCGAAGGCCGGAAGTTCTATGCGCATAACGAAAACACCCCCATCTGCGTTGCCGCCCCCAGCGTTTCCTCGCCGTCGCCTATCTCGGAAAATTCGACCGCATAGCCGTATTTTTCGGCCGTCCGCCCCGCCCATTCTTGGAACTCGGCCCGCGTCCACTCGAAGCGGTGGTCGCCGTGCCGCAATTTTTCGGCACCCACGTTTTCGTAGCGAACGTTGTATTCGCGGTTCGGCGTGGTTATCACGACGACCTTGGGCCTTGCGTATTCGAACAGCACCCGCGCGAAGGTATCGAGGCGGGAAAGGTCCAGATGCTCGATCACCTCGACGACGCAGGCGGCATCGTAGCCGGAACAGCGGGAATCCCGGTACGTCAGCGATCCCTGGAAGAGCGCGATGCGACGCGCGTTCTGCCCGGTTCCGCCGTCCTCCGGGTCGAGCTTCAGGTTTTCGCAGGTCTTTTCCAGCGCGGCATGCGACACGTCCATTCCGGCAATCCGTTTGTAACGCCCGTCCTTTTCCAACAGGCGCAGGAGCCGTCCCTCGCCGCAGCCCATGTCGATAACGCTTTCCAGGTCAAATTTTTTAAGCGCGGCGATCACCCCGTCAAGCCTCCGGGCGTTGAGGCCGGCCCTGCGTTCGGGATTTTCGGAAGTTTCCTCGGTTGCAGGTTCGCCGGACGATTCGGTGTCGGCCTCCGCAAGACGGCGGAATGCCTTGTTCACCAGGGGGCTAAGGTTTTTGAGATAGCGCCCGGTAATGTATTTTTTTTCCGGATGTTCGGAAAGCCATTCCTCGGTATTGCGAAGAAGTTTTTCAACTTCGTCGTCGCCCACCCAGTAATGCTTCTGCCTGTCGAAAACCGGCAGGAGAACGTACAGGTGTTTCAGGAGATCCCGAAGCCGCACCCGGCCTTTTATCCGGAGGTTGACGTAGCGGCTTTCTCCCCAGGCCGGGAAACGTTCGTCGGCGTCGAAACTTTCGTATTCCGTTTCGTAGCCGAGGGGGACGAAAACCCGCGCGAGCATTGCCCGGTCGCCGCGGCAGGGAAGCATGGCGATGTCGGCCCGCAAGTCCAGCGGCGAGTCGGAAAGTTCCTGTCGGGAGTCCGCCCTGCCGGTCATTGCCGTCCCGAAAACCTTGGCGATGGCGACGCTCAAAAACGACGACGCCACGTAGGGACGGTCGTTCACGTAGTCAAAGAGATCGTTTCCCCCGGAGGCGGCCTTGCCTCGGGCAAGATCGACGGGATCTATATCGAGCAGAAGCGCCGCCGTGGTTTTTTCCTCGGACACGCAGGGGTAAAAAACATACGCCGCGCCCCAGTTCAGGTCGAACCTCTGCGGACGGAAAGGATTTTTGTGGAGCAGGTACCCCAAGTCGGCGGTGTTTTGCCCGGAATAGGTTATCGTTAAAAGCATGGCCTGCGAATCCCGACCATTGCCCCGATCATTTTTTGTGACACGATTCTTAAAACTCCTTTATCCGTCGAGCCTCTTGCAAACCTGAAGTTTTGCAAGTGCTTCCGTCGGTCCGCACCTTAATTCCCCAACCTCCAAAACTCCACCCCGTAGATGCGGGGCGTTGCGGGGCCGGGCCCCGCTCGGGGGGTAACGGAAAAGCCGCAGGCTTTGGAGTGAAGGGGGGCTTGGCCCCCCACATCAAGCATTGATTCCCCAACCAAAAAGCCGCTGATCCACGGAAAATGCGTGGAGCTTTGCTCCGCAAAGCTCCCGAGTCCAAACTATCTCCGATAGTTTGGACCATACCAGTCCACCTTGCGGGTAAGGAACATTACCAGGGCGACCAGGGCGAAGGCGTAGACCGAGCCGATCAGGAGGGCGAAGGATTCGGCGTTCAGCACGGCGTACAGCAGGATGTACGAAAGCGAGATCGCCATCGCCATGTACAGCGTTTTACCCCAGGAGGGCAACAGCGAACGCGCGTACAGGGTGAGCAGGACCGCCACGGCAAGGGCGGCGATCAGGTAGGCGAAGTGGAAGCGCATCTGTTCGGAAAGTGACAGCAACAGTAAATAGAAAACGATGTTGGCAATTCCGGAGAAAAGGTACTGAACCGGATGGATGCGTTTTTTGGTGTGCAGTTCCAGCAGGAACAGCGCGAGAAAGGGGATGACCAGGAAGAGCATGGCGTACCGCGTCGCCCGATGGTTGAGGGAATAGGCATCGACGGCGCAGAAGAAGTCCGCCCCGAACAGGAACTCGCCGTAGTCGCGACGGGCATCCCCGGGATACTCCTTCCGGAACAGCGGGATGCCCCGGCTTAGGTAGCTGATGTCCCATTCCGCCTCGAAGCCGGCCTCGCCGATCTCCGATTTTACCGGCAGGAACGCTCCCTGGAAGGAAGGCGAGGGCCAGTCGGAGGAGATCGCCGTCCGGGTCTGCCGGCCCACCGGAAGAACCCGGACGAGCCGCCCGCCCTGAAGCGCGATGGCGATGTCGAACGAGGAAACGGCGGCGGAAAAATCCGGCAGGGCGGCAAAGATTCCCCCGCCGGGCAACCGTGTTTGGGGATCCCAGTCCATGGGGGACCTGGCGGTTTCCGTCCGGGCGACCGGAGCGAAGAACAGTTCCCGCGTGCCGGAACCGGCGTCCCAGGAAGCCCGGTCCATCCGGCGTATGCCCTGCTGACTCGAAAGGTTTATGATCAGTTCGGCCTGGTCGAAAAACACCTCCTCGCCCGGGACAAGCGAGGCAAGGGCAAGCTCCGGGTCGAAGTTGCCGGAAAGGGAGAGAACGCCCGAAAACAGCGGCACGGAAAAAATGCCCCGCCTGCGGATTTCCGTTTCGAAATGCGCGGTTATGGTAAGATCCTTGGGCATTACCGTCAGGGAAAACGGATGCCTGACGACCTCTTCCCGCTGCCCGCCGCCCTGGACCGTGGTCATCCGGGTTTCCGTCCTGATGCCGGGAATGACGACCATCGGACCTGCGGCAATCAGCTCGCCGCCCCAGGCCTCCATGATGCCGGCCTCGGCGGTTCCGGCGATTCCCCGCCGCTCGCCGATCAGTCCGCCGATCATCAACAGCGGGATGAACATCAGCAGGGTGAAGCCGGCCAGGAGCAGGGCCTTGAACGTGTAGCCCTCGGTGAATTTTTTTGCCGTGTTTTCCGCCGGTTCGCTCATTTGGTTCTCCTGCGAACAGAGTGCATCAAATAAATGGCATTGTCAACATACGGGATACGTCATCCGGCAATTCTCGATTTAACCTTCGGGAACCCATAGATTGAAACTCCGTGTCCTCCGTGTAACTCCGTGGTTGATTCTTCTTCCAAATTGAAGAATTTCAACCACGGAGGACACGGAGTTACACGGAGGGAAGAGAAGTTTCCGCCTCCGAGCGTACCGGTATCTTGAAACTGAGAATTGCTGGTTCCGGAACACCAACTCCGGATAGAACCACGAAAGACATGAAACACATGACTTCGCTCCCTTCCCTAACTCGTCAAATACAGCCACAGAAGCTTCCAGGTGTTTTCGACGGCCTTGAGGTGGCTGCGTTCCATACCGTGGCTGGCGGCGACTCCGGGGCCGATGAGGGCGCCCTTGAGGTCGTGGCCGGCCTCGCGCGCGGCGGACACGTCCGAGCCGTACATGGGGTAGATGTCCACGGCGAAGGAAAGGCCGGCGGCCTGGGCGAGGGAGATGAGGCGGCCTGTCAGCTCGTAGTCGTAGGGGCCGCTTGAGTCCTTGGCGCAGATGGACACGTCGTACTCGGTGCAGAGCAGGTCCTCGCCGATGCAGCCCATGTCCACGGTAACGAATTCCTCGACCGGGGCCGGCAGGTGGCTGAGCCCGTGCCCGACTTCCTCGTAGGAGGAAAAAATCACCTGGACGTTGTGGCTCGGCACGACGCCTTCCTCGGCGAAGCCCCGGAGCAGTTCCAGGATGATCGCCACGGAAAGCTTGTCGTCCAGGAACCGGCTTTTGATGAATCCCTTTTCGGTGATTTCCGTCTTGGGATCGTAGCAGATGAAGTCGCCGGGAAGGATGCCCAGCTTCTTGGCCTCTTCCGCCGAGCCGACCTCCTCGTCCAGCCTGACATGCATTTCCCGGTCCTTGCGTTCCCGGGTGCCTGAGTCCTTGAAGACGTGGGACGAGGGCGAGTTGGACAGGATCGTTCCCGTATAAACCCGGCCGGAGCGGGTGCGCACCCTGCAGTATTCGCCGTCCAGAGTCGCGAGGATCGCCCCGCCCACCTGGGAAAAGCTCAGGGTGCCGTCGTCCCGAAAGCCCCGCACGACCAGCCCCAAGGTATCGGCATGGGCGGATATGCCCACGGTCCTGCCGCTCTTGCCCGGCACCTCCAGCACCAGGTTGCCCTTGCGGGTAAGCCGGCTTTCGTACCCCATCCCGGCTACCAGTTCCCCGATCTTCCCCATCGCCGCCGCCGTGTAGCCGGAAGGACTGTCGATGGCAAGAATGTCGCACAGCGTTTTCTTGAAAAAATCAGTGTTAAAGTTCATGGTTTTCCCCTTTGCCCTATGGTAAACCCTTTTGCGGGAAAGCGCAATACGGAAGAATTAGGATGGGGGGCCAAGCCCCCCT
>WQZW01000092.1 GCA_009780545.1 Treponema sp. | reverse complement strand
GCCCCGGGAATTTTCATCGCCATCGTTATCATCTTCCAGCCGGAGCTTCGCAAGATCATCCTCCATTTGGGGCAGACGGATTTTTTCAAGGCCAACGTAAAGGCCGGCATCGGCCAGCTCGAGGCGGTCATTACCGCCGCCGAGATACTTTCCGGGAAGCGGCGGGGCATGCTGGCGGTCTTTCCCCGCAGGACCGGCCTGAAGGAAATTGCCGAAACCGGCACGAGGATCAACGCCGACATCTCGTCCAGCCTGATCGTCTCGATCTTCGAGTTCGACGGTCCCCTGCATGACGGGGCCATGGTGATCCAGCATGGGAGGATCGTTGCCGCCGGCTGCTTCCTGCCCCTTTCCTAACAGAAGGACATCAGGCGGAACTTCGGGACCAGGCACCGGGCGGCCTTGGGCATGTCCGAACAGTCCGATGCCGTGGTGCTGGTGGTTTCCGAGGAATCCGGGGCGATCTCGCTGGCCTGCGACTCGAGGCTTTACTACGACCTTTCCCCGGCGGATATATCCCAGCGGATACGGACCCTTTTGGGACCGGAGGGCCGGCGTACGGCCGATGCCGAAGAGGGCGCGAGGACGATGCAGACCGAGGATGGTGATTTCAAAGGAAACGGCCTTTCCAACGGGGGAATATTGTCCAAAGGAGGCGGGGATGTTTCCGGCAAACCTTAGGGAAAGGATGTCGAAACTGGCCGCCTTGCCCAGACCGGCCTGGTTGCCCAAGCTGTTGGAGAACTGGCCGGCAAAGATACTTTCGGTGGCCCTCGCCCTGGCCCTGGGGATGGTCTACCGGGTAAATACCCTGTCCACCCGCACCCTCATCGTCCCCCTGAACGTGGTGACGAACGGCACCCTGACTCCCTCCGGCGCCTTTCCCTCCAGCGTCCGGGTGCAGATACGGGGAGACGGGGACGGCGTTCTCTCCGTGGCCGACGGCGACCTGCAGGCCTTCGTCGACCTTTCCCGTCATGAGAGCGGCGGCCGGTACCGGGCGGCGGTGCAGGTCAAACGGAGCGGGAATGCGTTGGCCGTTCAGCCGCTTGAGGTTTCCGTCAATCCCATCGAGATCGTCCTTGATCTGGACCGCCGCGTCGATCTGTCCCTGCCTTTGGCCACTCCCCTGCACGGCGGCGTGGCGACGGGCTTCGACCTGGTTTCCCACTCCCTGAATCCGGGAGAGGTGGCCGTTTTCGGGCCGGCCGGTCTTTTGCAGGGCATTTCCTCGCTTGCCACTTCGCCGGTGCTTCTGGACGGCAGGAACGCCGACTTTTCCGTTACCGTTACCATCGTCAATCCCGACCCGCTGATTACCATCGGAAGCGGCACGGCGGAATTTTCCGGCGTCGTGAGGGCCACGATCCCGGTGCGTACCATCGAGAACATACCGATAGAGCTGACCGACCTTGCCCCGAACCTTCGGACGGACTTCGGGGAACGTTTCGGCAGCATCCGCATCGAGGGAAGCCGGTTCCGGGTGGACGGCTTCCGGGTTACCGAGGGACTGCTTTCCGTCGACGCTTCCGGCATCATCGACGAGGGAACCTACACGCTGCAGGTGACGGTGAATCTGCCGGACAACTTTATCCTGATCAACCAGAATCCGCAGAGCGTTACCTTCAGGGTACGCTTCGAGACTTCCCCGGAGGAAGACGAGATACCGGATGAAGGTGAAGATGAGGGTGAGGCCGAGGCCGAAGGTGCCGACAATTGATCATAGGGATAGGACTCGATTTGGTGAAGGCCGCCCGGATGGGGCGTTGGCCGGAAACGGGCCTTCTGATGCGGTACTTCGACGAGGCCGAGGCACGGGCCGTTCTGGGCCGGGGTTCCGGGGCGGCACTTTCCCTGGCCGGCCGCTTTGCCGCCAAGGAGGCTTTCGGTAAGGCCCTGGGAACGGGACTGGTCGGCATCGCCCTGCGGGACATCAGGGTGAAGGACGGGCCTTGCGGCCGTCCGGAGCTTTGCCTGGCAGGAACGGCGAAAAAGGCGCTGGAGAAAAGCGGGGCAAACGGGATTCACCTTTCGATAAGCCACGAGGGTGAATACGCGGCGGCGATGGTGGTACTTGAAAAGGACTAATCCGCCGGGCTTGGGCTTGCGGAAATGCCGGCGGTTTACCGGCGGGGTGGAGTTTTGCGTAGCAAAACTCCGAATCCAATCTGCCTTCGGTAGATTGGATCGGGGCGTTACGGGGTGGTCGCGCACTGCTCAGGCTAGAGCCTTCGCGCCATTTTTCGTTTCGGGCGCCTTTATTGGCGCTCTCGGCGTGGAGCCTTTTTCATCCACGCACTACGCGCGCATTCATTGGCCGCCCCGTTCGGGGGGTAGCGTAAGAATTGCTACGTGCCGTAGGCACTCCGCAATTCTTTTAGGAGTTTTGCGAAGCCAAACTCCACACCGTAATGGTAGCAAGTCTGGAGCGAAGGGGGGTTGTCCCCCCGCGCATTATGAATTGATTTCCGTGTATCGGGATTTAACCGTTTTTAATGGAGGAAGAGTGAACAAGGAAGAGCGTGAACTGAAGGTCTCTTTTATGTCGAAGAAGGAATATTCCTGCCCGGTCTGCGGCGAGGTTTTTCACAAGGAAGAGCTACTTTCCGGCGGCGGCAGGCTGATTGCCGGGGCACTGACCGAGGAGCTGCATCGGCTTTTCCAGCCCTCGGTGCGTTACGGGCCGGTGTATCCCCTGGCCTACTACATCGTGGTCTGTCCCTTGTGCTGGTTTGCCTCCACCGAGACGGACTTTCCCTTGTTTCCCCGGTCCCGTGTGAATGTCGCCCGCTCGGACTGTTCCCGCCGAAAGGAGGAGGCCCTGCGGATTTTTCCCGGTACCGATTTCTTCAAGCCCCGCCGCCTGATGGAAGGGGCCGCATCCCACTATCTGGCCCTCCGTTGCTACGACTTCTACGAACGGGACGCTTCCCCCACGATAAAGCGGGGAGTTGCCGCCCTGCGGTCGGCCTGGATGCTCGACGAGCTGAACGCCTTGTATCCCGGACATAACTACGACTGGCTGGCCACCCTGTTCCGCCAGAAAGCCCAATACTTCTACTGCGAGGCCCTGTCGAAGGAGCAGGCCGGCACGGAGATCATGTCCGCACTGAAAAACTTCGGTCCGGACATCGACAAGAACTACTCCTACGAGGGCATGCTGTACCTCTGCGCCTACCTCCGTTTTAATTACGGCCCCAAGGGGGAGAGCGAGGAGGACAGGATCAACTCGCTCGAGGAGGCGCGGCGGACGGTGGCGCGGCTATTCGGGATGGGCAAGATGTCCAAGGACAAGCCGGGGGCCTTCCTGGACATCGCCCGGAAGCTGTACAACACCATCCACGCCGAACTGGAAAGCCTGAAAAAAGGCTGATGCGGACCATCGCCCTACGCCTTGCCTACGACGGGACGGACTTCTCCGGCTGGCAGACACAGGCGGGCGGGCACTCAGGCCATCCGAAAGGGCAGCCGCGGACCGTGCAGGGTTGCCTGGAGGCGGCCCTTGCCCGCATCCACAAAAGGCCGGTGGCCGTCAATGCCGCGGGCCGCACCGATGCCGGGGTGCATGCGGCCGGCCAGGTCGCCGCCTTCGATACCGACATCGAAAGCATGGAACCGGAACGCTTCCTCCCGGCCCTGAACAGCATCCTGCCCCGGGACGTCCGCATCCTGGAAAGTCGCCCGGAACGGCCCGGTTTCCACGCCCGCTTCGATGCGAGGGCCCGAACCTACCGCTACTTCTTTATCCCCGGCCGGCAGGTCCTGCCCCACGAGAGCCGCTACGCCCTGCACCTCCGCCTGCGGCCGGACATTGCCCTGCTGAACGCCTACTGCCGGCTTCTCGCAGGCGAAATGGACTGCTCGATCTTTGCCGCCGCAGGCGATTCCTCGCTGGTGCGGGGGGGCTCGCCCTGTCGGAACATTCACCGTGCCCTGTTTCTCGTCCAGGGCGACAGACTGGTCTTCGAGATCGCCGCCAACGCCTTCCTCTGGAAGATGGTCCGCTCGGTCGCCGGCACCCTGCTCCACTACGAGGGCCTCGGCACCCCGCCCGGCGAGCTTGCCGACATCATCGCATCCTGCGACCGAAAGCTTGCCGGGCCGACGATTCCGCCGCAGGGACTGTTTTTGTGGAAAGTGAGTTACCCGGTTGACGTTGCCGGATAGGGTGTTGAGAACAGGCGTTTCAGCGGGAAAGTCGCAGGCGAATCTTGTCTTTTTGTTGAAAAATTTTCTTGACAGGTGAAGGATGCGGTATTACGCTTGAGCATGTAAGATGCCATGAAAGTAAGCGATCGCCTGGCATTGAGCAACCGTGTCCTATATGGGAGACGGGATTCTGCTTCTTGGCTACGTGACAAGTGATCATAGTTGTGTGGTCAGGAAAAATAGGAGGATGTCATGGACACAAACGGCTTCATGAACGTGGACGGATTTTCTGTCGTCGGGCAGGAAGAGCTGGAAAGGGTGAACGGGGGTATAGGTGGGACCGAGCCGATCATTGTCGCTGATGGCGGGTTCAACCGACCTCCTCCCCCTGATCGCCCCAAAGGCGGCGGCATCGGTGATATAATCCACAACCTCTAAAGGGGGGGGCGGGTTCTTGCCACATGGCTCAAACGTTTCGTCAGGCAAGAGCCCGCTTCCATGCAGTTTGTCGTGGCTGGCAAGGGGAACTCCTTGCGTCGGCACCGGATCGCGTCCTTGTTAGGAAACCGCACATGAAACGTTTTTCAAGATTTGTCTTAACCGTTTTCTTCACCCTTCTCCTTGCCGCTTGCTCCAATCCCGAGCCCGCCGGCATCCCGCCGCATCTTCGAGAGATAATGGAAACAAACCGTGCAATCGCATTACCACCTTTTCCCGACGACTTCCGCGAACGAGCCGATGTTTTCCTTACCCAGGGTCTGACTCGGGAGGAAGACCTTAGAATCGCCAACGAAAAACTGCGGATATTGTTTTCCCCCGGGCAGGGCTTTCGGGAAATTAGGCCAGAGAATCGCCTGTCGGACAGCATTCCGCGCGAGGATGCGGCAAAGGATATAAATCTCCTTTTCGATCTGATGAAATACGGTTACGCCGGCTATCGGTATTTCGGCGGTGACGAGGTTTTTATACCAATTCGCAATTCCATGCTGGAGCGACTCGCAAAAATGCCAGATACCATAACAGGTATGGCACTTCTCCGCGACATACTGGTTCCGGGGCTTGGACCGGTAATCGCCGACAACCATTTTCAACTTCATAACATAACGCTTTGGGCTCCCAGGCTTAGCGCACGTATCAACGAGGAGTTCATCCTACGCAAAATAGATGATGGGTTTGTTACTACAATTGATAATATTGAATACAGGTTTATCGAGGCCACGTTCCTCGGGCAAAAGGTTGACGGGATTCTTCCCACGCTTACTCGCGACGGCGAGGCGGCCTTCGTCTTCGGTCATTTCGCAGCCTGGGATCCGCTGGGCCCGCAACCAATGTCGGTTCTCCTTGAGTCCGTGAAGACAGACGAGGAACTATCGCTGGACATACGCTTGCAACCCATGCCAAATATCGTGTCGCCCAATAGGCTTTTTCACCAATACGAGATAAACGGCATTCCCGTGATCGAAAATAGGCACTTGGACAGTACTTCTCTTGAAGCGGAAGAGAGAATAAGATTCCGGAAATCCGGTGAATCGCTGCGCGGGAGGCCGGTGGTGGTGCTGGATTTGCGCGGACACAAGGGCGGTTTTGAAGATGCCATGCTTGCCTGGATAGACGCCTTTACATGGAGGAGGCCGATGTTCGGGCAATTCTTTGGGGAGTTCAGGTTGCGATCGATGTCTAATGATGAAGGTCGCGGTAACGGTCCTGAGTGGACTTCCCTATTACAATCTTTTTCCTCGAAGTTGCCCAACGAAAGTTTTCTGATCGTACTAACTGACGGCAACGTAATGTCTGCCGGAGAAATTCTCGCGGGTCTCCTGCGCCAATTTGAAAACGTGATCTTCGTAGGAACCAACACCAGAGGGATGGCCCTTACGGCGCAAATAATGCGCGACGGTCTTCCCCGCAGCGGCATCAACGTGATCTTTGGTACGCAGCTAAACCTTCGCCCGGATTTTTCGCAGTTCGAGGGCGTGGGCTTCATGCCGGACCTGTGGGTTCCGCCGACCGAAAGCCTCGGCCGGGTGTTGGCCTTTATCGAAAGATACGGGCTTGCGCATGAGCGGTAGGGCCTTAACTACTCTTCATGCGCTTCGGCACCATAATTCCCATTAAATATTTTGGAGTTTGTACCATCCCATAATCAAGCCACAGTTTTATAAGTTCATAAAAAGCACTC
>WQZW01000091.1 GCA_009780545.1 Treponema sp. | reverse complement strand
GGGATACCAGGTCCAGGCAGAGGGAAAGGAATCGGCCGAAGGACCTGCCCCGAAAGCCCGCGGTCTTTTCGGTCAGGGCCGCGACGGTCGGCCCGGCCTGTTCGGTTTTTTCAAGACCGCCGTTCTCGGCGATGCGGGCGCAGAAACCGCCCAGGCAGACCAATGCCGGGGACAGCTCGGCGGTTCCCTTGCGGCGAAGGGCGACCACGGCGTTTCGGGTAACGGCGGCGACGAAGAAGGCTGCCAGGGGGAGGAGCTTTTCCTCCGGCTCCGGAGTGAAGGAATCCAGGTAGGCGGCGACCAGGCCGGAATCCCGTCGCCCGCCCGTCCGCTCCTCGGATTCCGTGCCCTCCCCGTCGGCGGCTCCGGCCCCGACATCCCGGAACACCCGCCTGATGATCTCCCGCTCATGCTCGACCCCCCGCATGTCGAAACGGTACGGGCGAAGGCGGGAAAGGATCGTCTGCATCAGCGATTCCTTCCGGACGGAGGAAAGGACTATGTGTATCGAAGGCGGCGGTTCCTCAAGGAGCTTGAGCAGGGCATTCCGGGCATCCTCCTTCATCCGGTCGGCGTTCTCGATCACCAGGGTTTTCCGTCGGCCGTAAGGGGAAAGGCGGGCCCAGGAAGCGGCCTGCCTGATCGCGGCGATGGGAACGGACTCGCCCACGCACTCGTCCTCCAGCTTGAAGGCATCCCCGGCCAGCGCCGCGGAAAGCTTTTCAAGGTCGGCCCCCGGCTTTTCCAGGGCGGCCTCGAATGCGGCGAGTCCCTGTTCCAGCCCTTCAAGCAGGGGCAAGGGATTTGCACGTCCGGAGCGGGCCTCGTACTCCCAGACCGACACGGAGAACCGGAGCAGCAGCTTCCGGAGGGATCGGAGAAACAGGGCCCTTCCGGCCGGCGAGGCGGTGTCCTTAAGGAAGGCACGGCGGGCGGCGGCGATCTCGGCGGCAAAGTCACGGGGGCCGATTACCGCCAGGTCCGGATGTAGCAGCAGCCGGTGCCGGGCGCAGGCCGGGCAGGGACAGTTCCACGGCGCCGGGCCTTCGCCCTCGCAGGAGAGGACCCGAGCCAGTTCCAGCGCGGAACTTCCCTTGCCGGAGGCAGGCGGCCCGAAGAACAGGACCGACCGGGGAAAGCTGCCCGAAACGATGTCCTGCCGGAGCCGGTCGGTGGCCGGCTGGGCGATGATGTTCTCAAACAAGGCCCTTCCCCCGGGACAGGGCGATGATGCCGGGAAGTTCCCAGCTTCGGCCCATGATGAAAGGCAGCAGCAGTTCGGCAAAGACGCTCTGTTCCAGCAACAGCCCCGGCTCGAAGAAGGGCTGTATCCGGATAAGGACCAGGATCACGCCGATCAGCACGACGCCCTCGGCAAAGCCCAGCAGGGCGCCGAGGAAACCGTCCAGCCATCGGAGGTTGAATCCCCGAAAAATCTCGCCCAGGACGGATTCCAGGAAGCGGGCCACGATGAACACTGCCAGGAACACGGCGATAAATCCCAGGACCTCCGGAATCGTGGCCACTTCCGGCATGAAGCGGTCCCGGATGAAGGCGCCCACGGTCCGGAAAAAGAACATCGCAAGGAAAAGCCCGAAGATCGCCGAGGCCAGCGACATCGCCTCGCTGATGAAACCCCGGAGCATGCAGCGGAGCACGAACAGGAGGATGATCCCGGCAAACACGATGTCGATGACGGCAAAGTTCACTTTTTCCTTCCTTATGTGTAAACGCAACGTTATGTAAACGCAACGTTATTTAAACGCAACGTCTCTACGATAGAATCCCCTATTATCGCCGAACCGTCAAGGCTTCCTATCCGTTCGGCGGCTGCCGCCATGCGTTCCCGAAGTTCGGAGTCGCAGGCCAGATGCCGAACCCTGGACAGGAGGTTTTCCGCCGTGGCATCGCCGCCCCGCAGCACCTCGGCGGCCCCAATTCCGGCAAAGTACCGGGCGTTTTCCACCTGGTCGCCCCTGGTGCCGGCCCCGCTTAAGGGAATCAGCAGCATGGGTTTGCCCAGGGTGGCCGCCTCCCAGATCGTGCCGGCCCCGCTGCGCCCCATGACCAGTTCCGCAGCGGCCAGCACGTCCGGCATCTCGCTTCCGATGTAGGCCAGCGGCAGGTACCGATTTCCGCCGGCCGGGCTCCCGGCTTCCGGCGCCGACAGTTCCGGCCCGTACTGGTGGACCACGGTGTAGTGTTCCAGCAGCCCGGCAAGGGAATCCCGGACAAGGTCGTTGATCTTCCTGGCCCCCTGGCTGCCCCCCAGCACGAGGAGGATGCGGCTTTCCGGGCCCAGGCCCAGGAACCGACGGCCGGCGGCGGCATCGGCCCCACGGAAGGCCCCGCGTACCGGATTGCCGGCAAGGCGGATTCGGTCGGCCGGCAGGGGAAGCCGCGTTTCGCGGTAGGCGGTGAAGGCCAGGCCGGAAGTTTTGCGGACGAAACGGAGGTTGATCCTGGTGGCAAGTCCCGGGCTGAAGTCGGACTCGTGGGTAAGCACCGGAATCCCCAGCGAGGCCGCCGCCGCGCAGGGCGGGACGCTGACGAACCCGCCCTTGGAAAACAGCAGGTCCGCCCTCCGCTCCTTGAGGACGCGCCGGGCGGCAAAGAAGGCGGCCAGCACCCGGAACGCATCGGGAATCGTCTTCAAGGTAAGGTACCGCCTGAGCTTCCCGGCCGGAATCCCCACGAACTCGATCCCCGCGGCTTCCACGATAGCCCGGTCCATTCCCCGGTTCGACCCGATCCAGAACACCCGGCAATCCCCGGCCCTCTCCCGCAGGACCCCGGCCACGGCCAGTCCCGGATAGATATGTCCGCCGGTTCCCCCGCCGGTAAACGCAATATTTGGCATCTCTTGAGCATACCGGAGTAATCGGCAATAGGAAAGGTCGCCGGTTCGAGGCATTTTCCGTTACCCCCCGAGCGGGGCGGCCAACAAAGGCGTGCATCGCACGCAGGTGAACAAAGGCACCACGCCGAGAGCTCCAATGAAGGTGCCCAAGACGAAAAATGGCGCGAAGGCTTTAGCCTGGGTAGCGCGCGACCACCCCGCAACGCCTCGCGTTTACCGTCGTCAATCAAGGCGGGGTAATCTTCCTACGGCAAAACCCGTTCCGGCCGAACCCGCATGGGGTTTGGCCGGAACGGTCCTATCCTTACGGTCGGAACAGCAACCAGGTGAACAGCACGATGAGCGGCAGGGCCAGGATCGTCCTGATGATGAAAACCGCGAACAGCTGCCAGAGGTTCAGGGGAATCTTGGACTTGAGGATGAGGATGCCGGTTTCGGCCATGAAGACGATCTGGACGATGGACAGCGTCCCGATGATGAAGCGGGTGCGGATCGGTGCATCGGCCCCGAGCAGGATCGCCGGAAGGTACATGTCGATGAAACCGACCAGCGTGGTATGCGCGTATTCCATCGCCCCCTCGACCTGCAGCAGCCGCATGAACTGGCCCAGGGGCCAGGACAGCCACTGGAAGACCGGCGTCTGGTTGGCGATGATCGTGGCGATCGCCCCCCAGGCGAGGATTATCGGGACGAGGTCGGTGAATATGTTCAGCCAGCGCATCCGCACCGACCTGGTATAGTCGGGGATGTTGGCCCTGTCCGCGCGGGCGGCGGCCAGCTTGAGCCCCTGGCTCAGGAGGGATCCCCGCATGGGCTGCTCCTCCTCGATCTGCTTGCCCACTTCCGGCAGGTACTCGTCCTTGATATGGCTCAGCGGCCAGATACGGGGCATGACGATGGCCAGAAGTATCGAGACGATACAGATCACCAGGTAGAACAGCCCGAAATACGGCAGGAGACCGACCTCGTTGGCCACCACGAAGGTGAACGGCAGCGAGACCAGGGTGAAATTGACGCAGATGGACGCCGCCTCCCGCCCGGTGTAGAAGCCCTTTTCCAACTGGTCCCGGGTGATCATGATGCTGGAGGCCGAATCGCTGAACCAGGAACCCATAAGGTCTATCGAGGAACGGCCGGGCAGGGTGAACAGGAACCGCAGCGCCTTGCGCACCAGCGTGCCGATGAACTCCATGATGCCGAACTCGGTGAGCAGGGGGATGGCAAGGCAGGCGAGGAAGAAAATCGCCATGATTCCCCCGTTGGAGCCGGCGAGGATGTCCATCATGAGGCCCGCCCCCTCGTCGTCGCTGAGTATCCACTCCGGACCTTTCCTGAAAAACACCATCCAGGCAAGGACGAAGGCCACGGCCTTGCTGATCAGGTACACCGGATGGCAGCGGAACAGTTCCTTCAGTTTCGGGGAGTTCATCATAAAGGCCGGCTTGGCGGTGTACGCCAAAACGCTCCCCAGGAACGAGTACGTGGTGATCAGGCAGGCCAGGAAGATCACCAGACCCCAGCCGTTGATCTCGATCCCGTTGATGAAGTTGCCCAGCCAGTCTTTGGCGAAGCCCAGCGGTATGTTGAACGCCTTGTTGCCGTCCTCGGTATACGGCAACGGAACCATAAAAAGAAAAACGCCGAAAAGCGAGAACAGGACGAATTTCAGCTTGGCCGATCCCCGTCCCCCGTGATCCTGCAAATCCTGTTTCATAAATTCCTTCCTAAAAAGTAGTCTTGGGCTTTCACCGCACAGGCGATGCCGGAACCGCCGCCGTCCCGAAGACTAATGTTACCGTAATTTGCGACATAAGTCTATACTTACGGGCGGAACCTCGAACCCATGCCGAAATTCGATTACGCGAAATGCGTCATTGACACAAAGGCAAATCGGAGGCACTATCAGTAGGTTGGGAGCGACGGGGCGGGGATCGGCCCCCAAGGAGGATATCGTGAACGTCGTGGTGATCGGAGCCCAGTGGGGGGACGAGGGCAAGGGCAAGATCGTGGATTACCTGGCCGCCGAGGCCGAGGTGATCGTCCGGTATTCCGGCGGGGCCAATGCCGGGCATACCATCGTGATAGACGGGGAACGGTACGCCCTGCACCTGATTCCCTCCGGGGTGTTCTATCCGGGCAGGACCTCGATACTGGGCACCGGGATGGTGATCGATCCGCAGGCGCTGTTCGAGGAGATCCGGGGGCTGGAGGAACGGGGCACGGACACCGCCGGCCGTATCCTGGTCAGCGACCGCGCCCACCTGGTGCTGCCCGGCTACCTCAGAACGGACAAGGAACGGGACGCGGCACGGAAACATCCCATCGGGACCACCGGCCGGGGCATCGGCACGGCCTACGCCATGAAGAGCGAGCGGGACGGAATCCGCGTCGCCGACCTCGGCTGGAAGGAAAAGATGGACTGCCTTGGGGCCGAGGACCTGGAATACCTTGCCCCCTACAAGGAACGGCTGCTGGGCATGTCGGTGAACCTCGTGGGCTACATGGCCGAACGGAAGGGCTCCCGGACGCTGTTCGAGGGGGCGCAGGGCACGATGCTGGACCTGGACCTGGGAACCTATCCCTACGTCTCCAGCGGGATGTCCTGCGCCGCAGGTGCCTGCTCCGGCGGCGGAATCGGGCCGGCGGACATCGACCGGGTGCTCGGCGTGTTCAAGGCCTATTCGACCAGGGTGGGCAACGGCCCCCTGCCCGGCGAATTCGACCCGGCCTCCGAGGACGGGCTCTGTCGTTTCGTCCGCGAGACCGGCCGGGAGTACGGGGTTACCACCGGCCGGCCCCGGCGTTGCGGCTACCTCGACCTGGTCGCCCTCCGCTACGCCTGCCTCTCCAACTCGATCTCCGGCCTGGTGATGACCCACCTGGACGTGTACGACAGCCTGGAGGAGATCAAGGCCTGCGTCGGCTACCGCATCGGCGGCCGCGTCGTGCGGGAATTCCCGGCCTCCGTCGGGGAGCTCGAGGCGGCAAAACCGGAACTGAAGGCCTTCAAGGGCTGGAAGCGGCCCATCGGGGAGATCGCTTCCTTTGAGGAACTGCCGAAAGAAGCCGTGGACTACGTCGCCTTCATCGAGGACTACTGCGGCACGCCGGTGGAGATCGTTTCGGTGGGCTACGAACGGAAGGCCACGATCATCCGGAAGAGTCCATGGGAAGGGGCCTGACGATGGATATCCTACAGGCCGCGTTCCTCGGGCTCGTCCAGGGCCTGACCGAGTTCCTTCCGGTGTCCTCAAGCGGACACCTGCTCCTTCTGCGGGAAATCTTCGACATCAAGGAAGCCCCGCTCCTTTTCGAGACGGCGCTCCATGTCGGCACCCTGGCCGCCGTCGTCTTCGTCCTGCGCCGGGACATCCTGGCCCTGCTGCAAAAGCCCTTCCAGCCGTTGGTGCTGTACCTGATCGTGGCGACCCTGCCGGCGGTGATCGCCGCCCTCGCCTTCGAGAAACAGT
>WQZW01000090.1 GCA_009780545.1 Treponema sp. | reverse complement strand
CTCCCGGTGCCAGGGAACGCCCGCGGCCTTGAGGTTCGAGCGCAGGTAGTGGGAAAGCCGCTCGGTCCCGATCCGGCTGGAGCAGAAGACGATGGCCGGAAGCGCGTTCGCGAGGAGCAGGTCCCTGACGGCAAGGTCCATGGCGACGCAGCCGAGGGCGGCGTAGGCGATGTTCGGCCGGTCCGGATTCCCCATGACCAGGTGGCTGCCGGCCGGGCCGAAGATATACCGGTCGATCTTTTCCAGGATGCCGGCGCCGGCGGTCGCGGTAAAGGCCGTCACCAAAGGCGGGGCGACGTTTTCGACGATCGAACGTATTTCCAGGTACGCCGGCCGAAAACTTTCGCCCCACTGACTGACGCAGTGGGCCTCGTCGATCACGACGTGGGCGACCTTAAGCCCGCCTTCCGCCCGGGAAAAACGTTTGCTTACCTCGGGACTGAGGAGAACTTCCGGATTGGCGATGACCATTTTGCTCCGGCCGGATTCCAGCGCCTGCCAGATCGCGGCCCGCTCCTGCCGCGTCTGCCCTCCACGCAGCAGGGCCGGGGCGAAACCCCGTTCCTTAAGCCGGCGTTCCTGGTCGGCCATGAGGGAAAGCAGGGGGTAGATCACCAGGGTGATCCCGTCGATGAGGGCGGCCGGAAGCTGGAAGCACAGGGACTTGCCGGCTCCGGTGGGCAGGATCACCGTCTGCCTTCCCAGCGTTCCCCGGTCCGTGCCGGCAAGGTCCGGCTCCCGGAAGTCGGGGGCGAGGCCGGCGTCTCCGGCCGCCCGCAGGATGTTTTCCACCACCAGGCGCTGGTAGGGGAACAGGTAGGGAACGCCGAAGAGCCGGCTTGCCTCGAGGTTAAGGCGGTCGTCCGTTTCCGTCATGGTGCCTCCGCCCATAAAGACGGCGCGTTGCGGGGAAATGCTTTAGTGCCGGGCGAAATTTTACGGGTTTGGTCGGAAGGTGCGGATATGCAGCCCCCAACTATATCCAAGAACCCTCATGAAACGGGTTTACTATTTTAAGCGTATTTTCGACAAGCATCCCGTCCTGCATATCTTCGGAATAAAGGATACCGCAATCCGCCTCAAGCGCGGCGGCAACAATAATTCCGTCAAAGATTTGAAAATCGTATTGAGCGACCAGGCTTTGAGCGAGTTTTACCGTGGAGAGAACGACGGGTTGGACGGAACACCTTTCCAGCCACAGGGAGCAGAAAGGAAAGTTGTTCGGAAACTTCAGTTTCAGAACAACTTTCTTTTAAAAACGCATTTTTGCAGGGCTTTAGCCCGAAAAAATGCAAGGATTGTGAGGAAACCAACGGGGTTTCCGAACAAGTCCAATCATTAGTTCCCGTTTTTGCATTTTGAAATTTCTTCTCATAACATTGAGATACTCGGATAGTACCTGTGACGAGACCACGGGATTTTCATTGAAAAATCCCCTTGCGATACGTCGTTTGTTATCGCAATTCGAGCTGTGGTTATAGATCAAGATGTTGCTGTCCAATGCGATTTTAGTCATAGTTGTTGGCTTCATCGCGGTCGAACTTGAAATTGTCGAAAGAATACAGGTGCCCGTCAAAAATATCGTCGAGGGTACCGCCGTTTTGGTTTGTCTTGGCCGTCGGGATCGGAAAAACCAGGACTTCCACCTGCATCCCGTAGAATTCGTCGGGGATGGAAACGGTGGAATTTTCCTTGCTCGGTATCATAATTTGCCTTAACAACGCATCCTCCCTTACGCAAGGCGCGGCATGTTTTCAGGACAACCGCAACCTGCCTTAAAAACCCCACGACTACAGAGGCACTTGCAAAACTTCAGGTTTGCAAGTGCAACCGTTAAAAAATGCAGGTTTCGTAGCCCATAGGGCGAGAAACTGCATAGCCTCGGCAAAACTAACCGAGTTTTGCAAGAGGCTCTACAGTATACCGCATATCGGGCACGGGAACAACGAGGTCCGTCATTCTTCGGATGATGGAGGACATTGCCCTCCCCTACTTCCCCGCCCTCTTCCCCCGCAGCCTGTCCTTGAACAGGAAGCCCAGCAGGGCGGCGAAGTACAGGACGAGGACGAGCATCACCCACCAAAGATTGCCGGAGCGGGGGGCCCCGGCGATGAGGAGCAGCAGGGGGATGCCCAGGGCGATGGCCGCCGAGGAGCCCAGCACGAGGTCGTCGCCGGCCGGAGTGCGGAAGTCGCCGTCGATCTCGCGGAGGAGGATCATCCCGTTGACGATGGTGCCGGTGAGCATGCCGTACATCGCCAGGAAACCCTCGTCCTTGTAATCGCGGTAGACGTAGTTGCACAGCAGACGCAGGTACAGCATGCAGGCCAGGCCGCCGACCGTGGTCATCACCAGCACCGGGATCCACAGGGTCCCCAGCGAGCCGACCGAGATCGCGCAGAGGGCGGCCACGATCGCCAGGTCGAAGGACGCGCCGGAGATACGGTTCATCATGTAGCTGTTGGGGTACTTGCGCCGCATGATGCCGGACCTGAACAGCCGGCGGAGGACCAGCCTTACGCAGAGGGCAACCAGGGCGGCGATCATGAAGGCGAAACCCCAGATCGTGGGAACCAGGTCGATCAGGAAGGGAACGCCGGATGCGCGGAATCCGATCTCGATCCCCAGGATGATCCCGATGGTCAGGAGGTACACCCCGCAGACCATGCAGACCTGGAGGGTAAACTTGTCGATGGATTCCGAAAGGGGAATCTCGTCCGGGCCCTCGATCCGGTAGCTGGCCAGATCGCCGCTCTTCCGGAACTCGTCCTGCCGGAGCCGGAGGCCGCGCCGCCTGGCGATAGTGTTGGCAAGGACGATGCCGGGAATCGAGGCCCAGAGGAAACCGAGGCCGGCGACGGTAAGCCCGAAGTTCCGCGCGCTGCCCGGGCCCCAGGCGTCCATGTGGCCTGCGGCGTCCCAGATGAAGCCGGTTGCGTTGGCCTGCTGCGGTCCCTGCCCGAAACCAAGGGCCAGCATGATGCCGGTGGCCGGGTTCAGTTCCGGCATGAAGGTCAGGGCGAAAAACAGGGTAACCAGGATGCCGACGATGCCCTGCAGGAGGTAGGTGCTGATGATCACCGCCCCGCTCCGGACGGCGGCCACCCGCTCGACGGCCACCTTGCCCCGGTCGAATTCCGCCGCGTAGTCGTCCTTGTCCCGCAGGCACAGGGCGATGAAGGCCACCGGCAAAAGGTGGTAGATCAGCCCGCCCAACGCCTCCATGTTGAAGACGTTCACCCCGGTAAGGGCCAGCACCGTTTCCTTCATCCCCAGCCCCAAAAGGCCGGCAATGACGGCGGTGGGCATGAGGGAACGCCTGAAGGCCGGGATCTTCCGCCGCAGGACGTTGGCCGCCAGGATAAGGGCGCAGATTCCGCAGACGGTGACGATCCCGAAGGAAAGGTTCTCGTTCGCCGTGTCCCCATGCCGAAACAGGCCGCTAATACCCATAGTATTCCTCCTTTATGCCGAGCGCCCGATTCCTCAGGTGCCACCCGCAGATCATATACTTCATCAGACAGGTCCTGAAGGGACAGGTCACGGCGTAGGTTTCGGTCTTCCCGCCCTCCCCCTTCAGGTAGAGCGTGAGTTTGCGAACCCCCTGGACGGCCATGGTCGTGTCGGCCGGGGGAAAGTCCCTGCCGCAAACCCGGAGCCGGTCGGCGAAAAGCTCGATGCGTCCCCGTCCCAGCGGATGTTCCTTGCGGGCTTTTTGGGCGAGGAACAGGGAGACGCCCTCGTCGGCGAAGGCCGGAACCGAGACGAAGGGCCGGAAGTCGAATCCCCTGACATGGGCCAACTGCAGCTTGGACCATTCAAGGATCGTTTCCGGAATCCTCCCGGCATTGCGTTCCCGCCTGAAAAAACCGAACTCGTCGATGCCGACTTGGGCCCCGCAATCCAGGCAGGAGAATCGGTTGCCCTCGGAGACGAGCCTTCCGGCCGCCTTGAAAGCGCCGCATTCCGGGCAGTAAAACAGCACGCTTTCCAGGTACTCGGCCCTGCGCTTCCCCCGAAAGGGAATCCGTGCCGCGGCGTTCCGGGCAAACTCGTCGTGCCCGAGTTCCTGCCAAATGATCCTGTCTACCTCTTCGCCCGAAAGCCGTTCCAGTTCCCCGACCGACACGACCCGAGCCACGCCGCCCGATGCCTTTCCCCGATTGGGTTTGGCCTTCCACCGGGGCAGCGTGCCGTAACCGCCTTCCAGCCTGACCAGCACCAGGGGAACGGCGAACTTCTTGGCCAGCCTGCCGATTCCGGGAACTATCCTGCATTCGTCCCCGTAAAAGCTCCGGTTGCCGGAGGGGAACATCGCCACGGCCCCGCCGTCCCGGATAATGTCCAGCATGTTCTTGACCGCCCGGAAGTCGGAGCTGCCCTTGGAGAAGGGAATCGGGCGGGAAATCGCCGTCATCAGGCGGCTGCCCAAACCGTGCCTGAAGATCGTGTCCGAAGCCACGAAGTTGATGCCGAAGGGAAAGCCGATGCCCGCGGCGAACTGGTCGTACACGGCCTGGTGGTTGGAAAGGATGAAGCAGGGCCGCCGGATGCCCCGCGAGCTTTGGTAATCGAACCGGAACCGGTACATAAGGAAGATCGCCGGCCGGACGAAGAACCTGATCCAGAAAAACGAAAAGTTGCTTGCCTTCCTCGCCGGCGGCAGGGGCGGCGGATCGACCGGAGTCTCGGGATTCCCCGCAACGCTGGCTTTCATAGGGCTTATAATAACAGGATCGGTGAAGTTAGGCTATCGGGTTAGGCCGGTCCAATCGAGGGAGACAGCGTCCATCCCGCATAGCAGGACGGACTTGGGGAATTGAATACGGATTCCACGGATTTGCGGACCGGATAACCCGAACGATGCGGGTAAGCCGCACGGAAATCAATTTTCGGGAAAACTTGAAGAATTTTTAACCACGGAGGACGGGCCAATCCACCTCCGTCGGATTGGCCTTGGAGTTGCACGGAGGGAAGAAGGAGAGAGGAGTCTTGCGTCTTTCGACCGAGCTTTAGGCGGGACATCCGATGCCTGAAACCGTAGATGAACACGCAAATCGAAACTCCGTGTCCTCCGTGTAACTCCGTGGTTGATTTTCTTCCAAAAATTGATTTCCGTGGGGTAAGTCGGCCTTTGCCTTGCGGCAAAGAATTCGGTATCCGACAAACGCACTGGACAACCGGTCCCGTCGAGTGTACCCTGAACGGAGGAGACAGGACATGGAACACAAGATCGTCATTTCCGACTGCGACCACAACGACATACGGATGGAAACCGAGGTACTCGCCGGGGAGGGACTCTCCTGCGACCGGCGGAAGTGCCTGAGCGAGGACGAGGTGATCGCCGGCTGCGCCGACGCCACGGTGCTGCTGGTACAGTTCGCCAGGATCGGGGCGAAGGTGATCGCCGCCCTGCCGGGGCTGAAACAGGTGGTGCGGTACGGAGTGGGCTACGACAACGTGGACATTCAGGCCGCCCGGGAGGCAGGCGTTACCGTCTGCAACGTCCCGGATTACGGCATGGCCGAGGTCGCCGACCATGCCATGGCGATGTCGCTGTGCCTGCTCCGCAAGCTCCGGGTGGCCGACGCCGCCGTAAGGCGCGGTTCCTGGACCTATTCCCATACCGTTCCGATACGCCGCATCGGGACGCTCACCGCGGGCATTGTCGGTTTCGGCCGCATCGGAAGGGAATACGCCAAGCGGATGCATGCCTTCGGCGCCCGCATCCTCGTCACCGGCCGCAGGGTGCCGGAAACCCCGGAATACGCCCGGGCCGTCGGCCTGGAGGAACTCCTCCGGGAATCGGACGTTATCTCCCTGCACTGTCCCTCGGGCGGCAACATCGGGATGATAGGACCGGCCGAGTTCGCCCTGATGAAGGAAGGAACGGTCATCGTCAACACGGCCCGGGGCGGCATCGTGGACGAGGCGGCCCTGGACAAGGCACTTTCAAGCGGAAAGCTTGCCGGTTACGGCCTGGACGTGGCCCTGGCCGAGCCGCTGCCCGCCGACAGTCCCCTGCTCCGCCACGAGAACCTTGTCGCCAGCCCCCACATGGCCTGGTACTCCGAGGAAGCCTCCCGCGAACTGAAGCGCAAGGTCGCCGAGGAGGCCGTCCGCTTTATCAAGGGCCGGGAACTTGCCTACAGGATCTGCTGAACGGTTCGGAAACAATCGGGCGGCCCCGGTTTCTCAGGAATTATCCGACAGGACAATGCGGGGCGTTGCGGGGCGGGGCCCCGCTCGGGGGGTAACGGAAAAGCCTATGGCTTTGGAGTGAAGGGGGGCTTGGCCCCCCGCATAATGGGTAAAAGGATGGAGATTTGCTTTGCAAATCTCCATCCCTCGTCATTCCGCGTCCCCCAAAACCGTGAACCGCCTGACCAGCGTATTGCCTTCG
>WQZW01000089.1 GCA_009780545.1 Treponema sp. | reverse complement strand
TTTTTTTTCCTCAGCTATTCCCCGCCTGCTGCCGATAAGACCGATATGGGAGGAGCCGGTGTTGGTTACGAGTGCGATGTCGGGCCTCAGCACGGCGGCGAGATCGGCCATCTCCCCCACGCGATTCATTCCAAGCTCGAACACGCCGACCTCATGCTCCGGGCGAACCTCGAATACGGAAAGCGGAAGCCCGGTTTCGGAATTGTAGTTTCCACGGCTTGCGACAGTGTTTCTTTCGGTTGAAATGATGGCGGCGGTGATTTCCTTGGTGGTCGTCTTTCCCGAGGAACCGGTTATGCCTATCTTCAAAAGCCCGGGGAATTTTTCGAGGTAAGCACGGGCCGCATCCTGAAGGCCACGAAGCGTATCGCCGACAGCGACGACGGCCTTACCGGCGGCCTTCGCAATCTCCAACGCCGCGTCCAGCTTTCCCCGTTCCACCATGGCAATCACCGCACCGTTCGAGAACGCCGCCTCCAGAAAGTCGTGGCCGTCGCTGGATTCGCCGGGAAGGGCGACGAAAAGCGAACCCGGGACTGTCGTCCTTGAATCGATTCCGACCGAGGAAAATCCCGAAACGCCCGAGTCCCTGAAAACGTAGAGTTCCCCTCCCACGGCCACGGAAAGCTCGTGAAAGTCCATCAGAACGAATCCGCTAGTCATGCGAGCCGCCGCCAACGATGATGAGCATCACGTTTTCCGGGTTGACCCTGCTCATGCCGAGTCTGTCCCTTGCGTCGGTTTCGATTCTGCCGACCGCCAGCAGCTTCGCAATCTCGGCGGCCACGGATCTGTTTTCGTCAACGAGGTTTTCCTGTTCCTTTTCAATCCGCCTGATGTCGGCCCTGAGCGTCCCGCAGACGTTCGACTGCCAGACGTTCGCGCCCACAAAGAGCGGAATCGCAAAAACCATGACAAAAAACATTGCAAACGGAGATCTCATTTTCCTCACGCATCCTTGATCTTTTCGATCACCCTTAAACGGGCGCTTCTCGACGGGGGATTTCTTTCGATTTCCTCCCCGTCGGGAACCACGCCCTTGCCGGCAAGAATGCGGACGGTCCGTCCCCCGCACCGGCAGGATGGCATTCGAGGAGGACAGGTGCAAGACATATTCTTCGTTTTGAAGAAATTCTTGACAATCCTGTCCTCTTTCGAATGGAAGCTGATAATTCCGAGTCTGCCACACGGCTCGAGAATCCGAAGGCCGGCCTCAAGGAGATCCGGAAGAGCCGCAAGTTCCCCGTTTACGGCTATCCGAAGTGCCAGGAACGTCCTGGTTGCCGGATGCAGGCGGCCATGCCGGTATGAGGCAGGCACCGCCCGTTTGATGATCTCAGTAAGGGCCGAGTTTGTGGCCACCGTCCCCAACTGCCTTTCCCGCACGATTGCCCGTGCTATTCGCCGCGAGTACTTTTCGTCCGCGTTCATGTAAAGAGTATCGGCAATTTCCCGCTCGGACATCGTCTTCAGAAGACGCCAGGCCGGAATGCCCGATGAAGGGTCGATCCGCATATCCAGCGGCTCGTCGCCGGAAAAGCTGAATCCCCTGCCGCTTTTTTCGTAATGTCGGACACTGATCCCCAGGTCGGCCAGAATTACGTTCGGCCTTTTTTTCCCTGCCGGGTAGGAAGCCAGAAAATCCTGTGCCCGGCCACGGTAAAACTCCACCCGGCCCGAGAACCGCGAAAGCCGCCGGGCGGCGATTGCCTGAATGTCGCCGTCGGCATCAACGCCTACAAGCGAAAGATCCGGGAAGCGGGACAGAAAGGCATGGGCGTGTCCGCCTTCGCCAAGCGTGAGGTCAAACATCAGATTCTCCGCTCCCCTCGGGGCCAGCAACTCCAGAGTCTGCTCCAGAAGCACCGGAGTATGAATTATCCCTTCCATCCCCAAATCCCTTTTCCTTCAACTGAAGGACACTCAGCCCGTTCCATTCATCGGTGAAGCCTTCGCCGGTATCCTCAAGATATTCGTCGTAGCGGGCTTCGTCCCAGATCACGATTCGGTCGTCCTGCCCGACCACGATGCAATCTTTCGTAAGCTTTGCGTACCTTTTCATCGAGGGCGGAATCAAAATCCTGCCCTGTTTGTCAATCTCCACTTCCATCTTGGCGTTCAGCCTCTCCAGTACGGAAAGGCTTGCGTTCCTGACCGCCGCTTCCTTGCGGCGTTTCCAATTCTCCTCGGTGTAGAGCCACAAGCAGGGGAGTCTGGGAAGCCCGCCCCGCAACAGGAGAAGCGGACTTCCGTCCACGGCATCCCGGAGAGGGCGGGCCAGCACGAGTCGGGACATCTCATCGATTTTTGCTCCGTACTCGCCGCAAAGCTCCATTACCCAGCTTCTCCCATCAAATGGCATCATCTACCAGAATTACCCAACGATCCCAACTATAAATCATGGCGAGCAGATCTGTCAAGTAGCCAAAGAAAAAAAAGAGATATTTCGGATGAAATTTTTTTCGGATACCTACACAAATGTGTAGCTTTCCATACAAAATCATGGTTTTTGTCGTGGATTAGGGCAGTTTTTTCCAGTTTACGGTTCTTGGGCCGGCCAAAAGCCGGAACAGATTTGCTTTTCCCCGCTTTCCTGTTTTTTCCACCACGCCAAGCCTGACCAGAACGTAGAGGGTCTTTCGTGCCAGCTCGACTCGAATCCCGGCTTTTTCGGAAAGTTCACCCGATGTAAATTCCTCTTTTTTGGCAAAGGGAACGAAGCGGACGTAGTCGCGCGGCCTTTTAAGAAGTATCCGCTCGTGAAGTTTCAGGAGCCGGCGGTCGCCCACGCTCACCCCCCTCCTCCGCCAAGATCCCTTGCCGTCTCGGATTCGCCGTTCGGCCACTTCCACCAAGGCAAGCTCGATTTCAAGGCCCGGGACGAGCGGAAGCTCGGGGGCGTGAACCATGCCATTGAAAAGATCCCAGATTTTGCCGGATCGGTTGCTCTTTCTGGAGCCTAGAGGCCCGCCTTGGGAGTCGAAGAACTCCAGATGTTTTGCGACAATTACGGGATAGACTATTTTAAGCGTGCCGTGGGCGGCAAGTTCCCCCGCCTTTTTTTTGAGCGGGGCAAAACTGCCGATCTGAATCTCGATTCTCTGTCCGTCGGGGCCAACGGCATCCGCCACGAAGCCGGAAAGCTCCACCTCGGTAAGGCCGCCGGATCCCGCGTAGCTCGTCTTCAACTGCCTGTGGAGGCTGGATTCGTTGTTGGTGCCGATTGTTTTTGACATTGCAAAAAGGGCAAAAAAAAGCGGACGACAAAGCCAGCTTTGCCATCCGCCATTTCAACGCCGACCGGAATCTTACCAGCCGTCCACCGGGTCGTCCTCGTCGCGGCCCAAGGCAAACATATCCCTCGACGCCCTGAGGTCGTCGAAGTATATATAGTAGGAACCGATTGAGTCCGTCAGATCGGTATGGACACGGAAGCCGAGCACCTCTATGCCGGGGCGTATGGAAGTGTTGGTGTGGCTTCTCTGCACCACGCCGCTTCTGCCGTCCACCGACTGAGCCGGGATTACCGCCGTGAGCTGTCTCCAGCCCTGGAAGTTGAGGTCCCCCATGTAAATCGAGTGCGTCCTGCCCAGAATATCCCGGACAAGGATCCTAAGCTCGTGGCTGGAATTCCGCCCGGCAACCCAGACCGAAATCGTCTTCGTAATTCCATCGATTGGAATGGGCCGTACCGGGGTTACCGTAAAGGTGTGTAAACCACGGCGAAGGAAATCCACCCGCACGCCGAGGACGTTCTCGTCCTGAACATCCCCGTCCTCGCCCTGAATTGGTTCCCGCCCGGCCGGGCCGCCGCTGAACGTTCTGGATGCCGTGAACCCGTTGTCGCTGGAAATAGCGGAGTACCAGGCACCCTCGATCTCGAACCTGTCAAGCGAAACCTCGTCGATTTCCTCGCTTGACTGGGCATAAGCCACGCCGAAGGCGGCAACAAGAAGCACGGTTAAAATCGCAAACCTTTTCATTTGACTCTCCTTTTAAACCTAGTCGTTCCAGAATTCGGACACGAGATCGGGATTTGCCAGATCGTCGCCGTCGAAATACGGGTGGGCCATGTCGGTAAGTATGTTCAGCCTGTTGAAATACACGAAAAAGTTGTCCGACCTTTCGTTCGGCTGGGTCCACAGCCGGAACTTCACGAAGCTCAGCCTGGCGTGGGCCGGCAGAACCCGGTTTTCCTGGCGGATGTGCGACGGGATGCTTGCCGACAGGTTTCGCCAGCCGTCGAAGGCCAGGCTTCCAAGCTGTATTCGGTGCATATATCCCTCGGCGTCCCGCAGGTAGGCCTCAAGCCTGTATTGCAGGTTCGATCCCCAGACCCACATGTCCATGCTCCGCACCCGGCCCGGCATGGGTATCTCGAACGCCTCGCCGTCCTGCACGGGGAACACGTCTATCCAGTTGTGTCCCTGGCGGTCGAAGCGGCCGTTTACGCCGAAGCTCTGAATCAGGCGGCCTTCCCGGTTGCCCCCGAAGAGCGCCCTTGGCCATGCCTCGACGAAGGTCGAACGGGGAAAGCTCACCCCGTCCACCGTGGTCGCCCATCCGCTGGCCCTGAGATCCCACGCAAAGTCGAAGGTCCTCATCTGACCGCCGTCGCTCCATTCCCGGGTCGTCTCGCCGTTGAAGCTTTCAAGCACCACGGTGCTCAAAGTCTCCGTGCGATCCCTGCCGTGGGCCGAGAGAACGGCAAGGCACATAAGGCCAACAAAACAGACGGCTCTAATACTGACGTGTTTCATCCTCACATCTCCTTGGTTTCGATGTTTTCTTGTCTTTCATTCTAATGCCTACCGCAAAAGATGTCAATGTTCCCCGGCATCAAATTTTGGGGGAATTCGGCCGGCCGCCCTTTTCAGGACGCGGGCTACTCCATTGTCGGCAATTCTCTCCGAAAAGATTAGCGTTTTCGACGGAATCAAACCCTCGGCCTCGCCCCTTGCCGCCATCCTCGCCGCCTCGGCCGCCAACGCCCAGTGGGAGTCGTCGAACATGACAAGCACCTCGCCGGAAGTGAAGTCGGGGTGCATCCAACTGAAGAGGATCACCGGAACGCCCACGTTTCTTTCCATAAAGTCGCCCGGGCCGCCGGCCGACACGACGGAGGCGGCGAGACGCAAATCCGGCATCGCGGCGGAGGAACCGGCGAAAACGACGGCGGAGGCCGAGTCCACTTCCATCACGGCCCCGGAAAAAACGGCCCGCTCCTCGCCGGTCGAAAGGGAATCGTGAAGGAGAACGTGCGTCCGCCGGCCGCCTGAATCCTCCTCACCGCCCGAGGTTTTCCCCGCAAGGCCAATCGTTCCGGCCAAAATCCCGGCCCTGAAGAGATCGGCCCGTCTGTCGGTTCCGTAGACGCTCAGGGTTCCGTTTCCCGCCGGCATTCCGGAGGCGGAGGTTCCCCGAAAGACCACGGCCGGAACCGGGGGGAACTCCTCGTGGAAACGCTCGGCGACGGCAGAAAAGCGTCGTGGGAAAAGCACGGCGAAGGGGTTACCGGAGGCGTGGGAGATTGCCGCTATGAGTATGTCGGGGCTTGCGTCGTCGGCGATCATGACGGGCCTTACCGGGCGGAAAAGCGAGAGCGAGGCGGAAATCCTGTGGCCTCGGATGCGTTCCTCCCCGTACAGGGCGGCGAAGGGGACGTCCGTAACCACTAGAACCGGGGCGCGGGAGAAAAAAACCGGGAGGGCCACGGCGGGAACGGCAAGGAGCAGGGCCAGGGGAACCAGGCGGCCGGCAAGCTTCATGCCTCATTCTACCATGTTTTTGCCGGTCTGCAAACGCCCCTTGACAAAAGGGCCGGGCCGGGGCAGATTGTAGAGCGTTACCGAAACTTGGTGGATGTAGATCAGGGGTAGATCGCCAGATTGTGGATCTGGTTGTCGCGGGTTCGAATCCCGTCATCCACCCTGCCGCCGGCCGGCGTCGTACCGGCCGGCGGTTTTTTGTCCGCGCCCGTAGCTCATCAGGATAGAGTAACTGACTTCGAATCAGTAGGTAGCCCGTTCGAACCGGGCCGGGCGCATAGGTTAAATCATTGCAGAACAAGGGTTTAATCACAACGTGTAGAACCGATGGATTCGAAAAAGGTCAACTGAGACACGAAATCTGCATTATCACGAGTACAGAAGGTCCACGGAACGCCTGAAAGGCGATTTCAAACTACCCCCGTAGTTATAAAATTTCCGAGCGTTTTTCCAAAATACCGCTACCTTCTTTGCAGGGTTGATGTCGGAACGGGCCGGGCTTGCCACCGACTTCATTCCCAATGTTTCTAGCCTTTCACCGCTCCAATCATCACGCCCTTCACGAAGTACCTCTGGACAAAAGGGTACGCAATCAACAGCGGCAGACTCGCAAGCACAATAAGGCTGTACTTCATCTGCTCGGCAAGATGCAGGGCTTCGAGCTTTGTTGCTCCTT
>WQZW01000088.1 GCA_009780545.1 Treponema sp. | reverse complement strand
CATTGTAGCCTATCATCGGGTGGAGCTGCACCAGTTTGCGCTCCTCCTCGGAAAGCGCCCTCCGGCCCAGGCGTATGTCGTCCGGCATCCGGAGCATCCCTATGTCATGGAGGATGCCGGCCACTCCCAGCTCGCAGAGGGATCGGTCGTCCAGCCGCATCGCATCCCCGATGATGATGGCGATGATCGTTGTCTGCAGGGTCTGGAAGCGGAGGAAGTCGTCGCCGGACCCGTCAGCATGGACCATCAGCAGCTGCCGGTAGTCCGTCCGTATCCTCTGCAGGAACTTGGAGAAATCCCTCTGGATGATATGGGAGTCCAGGCCGGAACCCGCCTGGAAGCGGTCGAAAACGTCCCTGATGAAGCTTTCGATCCTCGCGCGGAATTCCTTCGCCTGCAGGGATTCCTTCTCCTCGTCCCGAACCGGCCCCTTCTCCTCGACGGAGGGCGGCTTGCGGGAAGGCTTGCCGGAACTCAGCACCGAGGGAAAGCCCCATTCCGCCAGGGAATTGATCAGCTGGCGCTGGAAGGCCATCCCCTTCGCGGCAAGGACGAATCCTTCCTGCAGGTACACCTCCCCCGCAAAGTAACAGGGATTGGGAAGCTCCTTAAGCCCGAAACTGTCCATCCGTCCCATTCGTCCTTAGTGGAATCATGCGTTCATTGTACCATACGGGTGAAAAAGATGCCATACATTACCGGAAGGGTCCGATCCGGGGAGGATGATCCGCCGACGCAAAAATGCCGATCATCATACCGTGCTGATAGGACTCACCGGCCGGTACTGTGCCGGCAAGAATCATGTCGCCTCGTTGATGGAAGCCAGGGGAATTCCCGTTCTGGACGTGGACGTGCTGGGACACGCCTGCCTGGAAAGCCTTAAGGAGGAGGTCTTCGCCCGCTTCGGCAACGACCTCAGACGGGAGGACGGCGGCCTGGACAGAAGGGCGCTCGGGCGGAAGGTATTCGGGGACGGGTCCGCGCTTGCGGACCTCGAGGCCATCGTCCACCCCGAGGCGAACCGGAGGACCCTGCTCTGGCTTGCCGAGCGGGAAGGCAAGACCTGCGTCATAAACGCCGCCCTCCTCCACAAAAGTTCCCTGTTCGGCCGGCTGGACCGCATCGTCGTGGTATGCGCGCCGCTCTGGGTCAGGCTCCTCCGGGCGAAACGGCGGGACCGGCTTTCGTGGACCGAGCTGTTCGGGCGGTTCGCCAGTCAGAAAGGCTTCCCGTCTCAATATCCTTCGGGAAATGCCGATATTTACAGAGTGGACAACCCCCGCTTTGGCCGGGGAAAGCGATCGCAGTCGAGGCTGGATGCGGAAATCGACCGGGTTCTTGCGGACCGGGACGTCCGGCCGTAGCGGAAACGGGAGGGTATACCCTATGGAAAAGAAGAAGCTCTTGCTGGTGGCGGTCTCGGTCGGCGTGGTATTGCTGATCATTATGGGCATCCCCCTGGCCGTCGTGGGCCCGAAACAGGGAACGGACCGGACGCTGCAGGCCAGTCCCGGCCCCATGCCGGGCTACCAGGGCGTCCTGCCCAGGCAACCCCCGCAGATCGCCGAAACGGACGGGACGGGCGATGCGGCATCCCCGCCGACAGCGGCCCCGGTCACGGCTACCGTTCAGACGGCGCGGGAACGCACGGCGGAGGCTCTTACCCTCACCGTGCCCGCGCCCAGGACCGTGGCGGTCCCGGAACCGGTGGCGTCCACCGCAGGGCAGGCTCCGGCACGTCAGCCGGCACCCGCGGCACAGCAGCCGGCACGGACCGGGCCGGCTCAGGTTCCCCCTGCGGCGACCCCGGCTCCGGCACCCGCCCCGCAAAGGGCCGCCCCTGCGCCGCAGCGGGCGGATCCCGCCCCGGCCCGGCCCCAGGCGACGGTCAGGGCCGCCACCGGGGACAGCTTCTGGGTTCAGGTGGGGGCCTACAGCAGCAAGGTTCGGGCCGAAACCGTCAAGGAAGCGCTCGAATCCAAGGGCATCGCCTCGATCATCGAAAACCGCAACGTCAACGGCGATACCGTCTACCGGGTGAGGATAGGCCCGTACATGTCGGAAAACGAGGCGAAATTCTGGATTCCCCTGGTCCAGGAAATCGGTTACGCCGAAAGTCAGGTACGGGTCTCGCAGATTTCCTCGAACTAAGACGTCCGCGGATCGAATCCGGAGATCGGTTCGGGCCGCGAACGCGGCTTGATCCGGTCCCCGGATTTGGGTTCTCCCGCCCCTCCGATAAGGCCGAACCGGTTCCGTCCGTTTGCCCCGCCGGTCGATGGCGAAGATTTTCCCTCAAACACCCGAGTTCGCCGTCGCGGGCATTTGCTTTCGGGCCGTCCAGACACTAGTATTTAAGGTGTGAATACAAAAACGGTACAAAGGCAGCCGGTTCGTTCTCCCATCGCCGACGGGCTGCTTTACCCCGAGGACAGAACCGGGGTACTGGCGTACATGCAGGCCTTTGCGGGCATTCCGGGCCGGGGAGGAACGGCGAGAGCCGTCATCGCGCCGCACGGTGCATGGGAGCTTTCCGGAAGCCTTGCCGGTGCCGCCTTTTCCGCCGCCGCCGGCCGGATGCCTTCCCGCGTCGTCCTTTTGGGACCGGTCCATGACGGCGGGGACTTGGGCATCTTCCTTTCCGGTTCCCGCTATTTCCAGACACCGCTCGGCGACCTAAGCGTGGACCGGGAACTTTCCGTCCGGCTTGTCGCCCGGGATCCCCTGATCAGGTTTTACGACATTCCCCACCTGCATGAGCATTCAATCGAAGTGCTTCTACCCTTCATCAGATACCTCTTCCCCGAAACGGCGATAGTCCCCATCCTGATGGGGGGCCGGAACCCGGAGCATGTCGGGATTCTCGCCGAGGCCCTGTACGCCGTCTTTGCCGAAAAAGTTGCGGACACCCTGTTCGTGGTCTCGATGAACCTCGCCCCCGGAAGGGCCGGAAACGGAATCGCCGCCGGGCAGTACCTCGGGCTCTTCGGTGCCGGGGATCCGGAACGGATCAAGGCGGCCTTCGCGGGCGGGCAACCGGACGGTTACGGGTACGGCTGCGCCTGCGCCCTGCTCCGGAGCGGGCTCCTGGAGGGATGCCGTCCCAACCTCGCCAGCGAGAGACTGCTCGGCGCGGAGGAAAAGGACGGCACCGCGGTGTACTATGGGGCCTTTTCGTTTGTTTAACGGTTTATGAAGACAAAAATCGTCCTTGCCATGCTGCTGTCGCTTTCAACTCCCGCGATCTTCGCCCAAGAAGGCCGGACCAATGCGGAACTTGCCCTCCGAGCCCTGCGGGAAGGCTTTCCCGAGCGGGTCGGGGAGATCGGTTTTGCGGACGGTGACTGGCGGGTGGACGTCGGAGGGAGGCTTTTTTACTGGGCCTCCGGCCGACTTCTCCCGGCCGGCGAACGGCATCAGCCTGAAAGATACGGATCCCGCTCATTCTATTCAATTCCCCTGCGGCCCCAGGCCCCGGAGGAACTCAGCCCGCAACAGATAACCGGTCTCCGGGAACGGGGCTCGGGCGGGGCGAGGATCGCCAGGCCGGACGTCCATGATGCCTTTACCGCCGCCCTGTACGGGGGCAACACCCGCGTCCAGATCGAGGCGCTGCAGAAACAGGTCGTCTTCCTCGGACACCAGGTAACCGTCCATACCTTTCTGATCGAGGCCCTGAAATCGGTGGAGCGCGAGATAAGGGCCTGGAAAGGCGGGGCGGCCTTCATCGCCGGGATCGACACCGTGCAGGGTTACAACTGGAGGCAGATCGCCGGCACCCGACGGCTGAGCTTCCACAGCCTGGGCGTAGCCATCGACATACTGCCGAAGAACCAGGACGGGAAGCCGGTGTACTGGATGTGGGAACAGCAACGAAATCCGGACTGGATGCTCGTCCCCCTGCAGGCCCGCTGGAATCCCCCTCCCGAGGTTATCGACATCTTCAGGAAACACGGCTTTATCTGGGGGGGCAACTGGACCCTGTTCGACAACATCCACTTCGAGTACCGCCCCGAACTGCTTGCCTACACCAGGCTCCTTGCCGAGAACTCCGACCGCGGGGGCGGCGATAGCTTCCACCATGTCTACCCGGACGGGATGCCCGACCGACAGTAGGCGATCCAATCTGCCGCAGGCAGATTGGATTTGGGAGATTGCTTCGCAAATCTCCGGCCGCCCGGTAACCGCACGCACAGTGCGTGGATTGGGCAAATGCGCCCAAGACGAAAAAAACCGCCGGAGGGCTGTCTGACGAGTCCGTTTTGCCCTGCCGCCCCGCCCTGGGTCAGCCCCGGAAGTCGATCGTACCCGGAAAACTTATCCAGGATATCCTTTTCTTTTGTCGGTTTTCTTCGTGCTATAACCCGTATGCCCTTCATTTGGTATTTCTACCATATTATCGATCATTTACACATAGATCACCCTATTTTCATTTAATTTTTCACACAAACATGGATTTATGGTTGTTGTTTCGATATATTCAACCGGGAAAAAACTCCCAAGCAGGATAATATCCGTCCGGTTCTTCCGGACTCTTTACAAAATCATACTTCATTCTTACCTAACTCCCTATACCGCATCACCGGCCCTCCGTCAACCGGTCCACCATCCCCCGCAGCAATTCTTGGTTTCAAGATACACCGGCACGCCCGGCAGGAGGAAACTCCTCTTCCCTCCGTGTAATTCCGTGTCCTCCGTGGTTACAATTCTTCGATCCGGAAGAAAAAGCAACCACGGAGTTGCGCGGAGTACACGGAGTTTCGATCCGCAGGTTACCCGAAGTCAAACTGAGAATTGTTACCTTCCCGGTCCGCCTCCCTCCCAAAAAAACCTCAGGCCGGCTTCTTCTTCCGGCTCCTCCCCAGGAACGCCCTCGCGCAGGTACCGACCAAGGTCAGCCAGAAGGGTTCCATCCGCTTTTTCACTTCCGTCAGCGAGGCGATGATGGGGATTTTCTGGGGACAGGCATGTTCGCACTTGCCGCAGGCGACGCACTGGCTCGGGCTGCCGGAACGTTCGGACATCAGGCCGGTGCTGGTGATGAACTGCTGCATGCCGGAGGTGTAGCCGATGGCGTGCATGGTGTTGTACGCCGAAAAGCAGGCCGGGATGTTCACCCCTTTCGGGCAGGGCATGCAGTAGTTGCAGCCGGTGCAGCGTATCTTGTACTTTTCCTTGATGACGGCCAACGCCCGCCGGTAGACCTCGGCGGTGGCCTCGTCGTGCATTCCGGGCACTGCCTTCCCCGCCGAGGAAAGGTTGTCCCGAAGCTGGTCCATCGCGTTCATGCCGGAGAGCAGCAGCGTTACCTCGCTCTGGTTCCACACCCAGTTCAGGGCCCAGGCCGCGGGGGACAGGCCCGGATCGGCCTTCCGGAAAATCGAAAGCGCCCCCCGGGGCAGGTTCGTGGCCAGCTTCCCCCCCAACAGCGGCTCCATGACGAACACCGGCATCGTCTTGGTCGCTTCCAAAAGGCCCGTTTTGCCGGCCTGGAAATTCTCGTCGAAATAATTGTACTGGATCTGGCAGGCTTCCCAGTCGTAGTCCTTCAGCACCTTCATGAAGTCGTCAAGGCTGCCATGAAAGGAAAAGCCGATCTGCCGTATCCGCCCTTTCCGCTTCTCCCCGGCGATCCATTCCTCGATACCCCAGCCCTTCAGCCGCAGCCACATATCCATGTCGGTGATCATATGCATCAGGTAGTAGTCGATATGGTCGGTCTTCAGACGTTGCAGCGACTGCTCGAAGTAACGGTCGAAATCCGCCGGCCCTTTGACCATCACGATGGGCAGCTTCGTCTGGATGAACGCCTTCTCCCGCGCCCCGTACCGCGCCAGGGCCGTTCCCAGCGCCTCCTCGCTGCCCGGATACAGCCAGGCGGTGTCGAAAAAGTTCACCCCGCCGTCCAGGGCCGCGCCGATCAGCTCCTCGGTCCGCCGCATGTCGATCCCGGCGATCCCCCGGGGCAGCCGCATACAGCCGAACCCCAGCACCGAAAGCCTGTTCCCCGATTTACTATCCGTCCTGTACTGCATATCGCCCCCTTTACCCGAAATCGACGGGTCAAACCTGCCGAATCAAGAAACCAATTCCAACAAGGAGGGGGGCCGAGCCCCCCTTCACTCCAGCCAAACCTTGCCGCTTTGCGACAAGGTCCGTCTTCCGTTACCCCCCGAGCGGGGCGCCGCCCCGCAACGCCCCGCAATCACCGGGCGGAGCTTTGCCCTGCAAAACTCCACGCCCATCGTTCGAGGTAACTGACGTTTTGCGGTTGCGGATAAGGGCTTGCGCGGCAAGACCGGCAACCGCTTGTTAAGCGAAGTGGTGGCGTACACCGTTTAATGTTTAGCCTCAAAATTTGCCCCCAACATGTGCGCCAGCAATTCATAATGTACAAATGCCTTCCCTTTTTCCACATATTTTATATCCTCTCCTCCTCCCGTAGCTAAAGCAGGTGTAAAGAAGAATATTTCATCAAACGTAAGATCCCCACATTTTTTAGTTCCTTCAACAAATAAATTTTTACGCAATATTGGT
>WQZW01000087.1 GCA_009780545.1 Treponema sp. | reverse complement strand
GAAAGACACCCCAAAAGATGTCTTTTCCCTCCGTGTAACTCCGTGTTCTCCGTGGTTTAATTCTTCCCTCCGTGGTTTTGAATCGTAAAAACGGAACCTGCGGAGTAAATGCTGTTGCCCTGACGCACCGGCCAAATCCTCCTCGGGGAAACCGGTTTTCGTCAAGGGGGAACGGACGGCTTCCCGTTTAATCGGCGGTTCCCGGAAACGAACCTTTCCGATACCGCCGAAGCAGTATCCGGTAGCCGACCATGAACCTGGCGGCGGAGAGGAACAGGATTCCGGCAAGGATGGCCGCCGTCGGGACGACTGGGTCCGTCCGGTAACCGGTAAGCACGAAAACCAGGGAAAAACCGGCCAGGCAGATGCCGGCCAGCAGGAGCCCGACGGGGAACGCCGCGCGGCCGGAAAGAAAGGCGAGGCCCAGGGCCAGCACCGGGGGGAGGAGCGCCCAAAGCAACGCCTGAAGGCCCCGGCTTTCCGAGAGGCCATGCCCCGTCAGGAGCGCGTTGGCGAGCAGGGCCGAGGGGCTGTTCGGGGCTTCCCCGCCGGGGCCGGCCGGGGTAAGCACGCAGAACGAGGCCTTCAGCAGCTCGGCCAGGTTTTCCCGCTTCCGGACGAATTCCGCATAGGTTTCCCGAAGGCGGCCGGTCGCCTGATTCCTCCGTCCCCTGTCCGCAAGGAACTCCCCGAGGCCGGCAAGGTATTCCCTGCGGGCGACGGTCCAGGCGGCCGAAAGTTCCTTGTCCGGATTGTCCAGCAGCCTTTCCATGAGCAGCCCGGCATGTTCGGCCAACAGCGGCGGGATACGTTCGGACCGGAGTTCCCCGTACGTTTCCTCGTCCCGGCCGTCCCCGAGCAGGCCGAGCAGTTCCCGTTCCAGCCGGGCGTATTCAAGGATATCTTCCAGCGCGACGGTCCGGAAACCGGCCTTTCCCCGGGGCGGCTCGATAAGGATATTGCCCCCGTCGTCCAGGGGAAACCTCGTTTCCCGCCGCCCGAAACCGTTCGACAGGACGCGGCCCCCTGAGCGCGGCAGGAATCCCTCCTCCCACAGTATGCGGGAATCGGGGAAACGGGTCCTCAACGCGGCAAAGGCGATATGCCGGTTTGCGTTCTTCGGATATTCGCTTACGGGAAGAAAGGGTGCGATCCTCCGTATTCCGAGGCGGCCCAAGTCGGACGGCCCCGAATGCGTGTCCCTTTCCCCGGGAGGCAGGGCGAATTCCCCGCCAAGGTCGGTGGCGAAGGTCGCCCCGGCAAAAAGGGCCGCGGCCTTCCCCATCCTCGTCATCCCGCTCCGTCCGAGCTCCTCCGCGGCGTCGAGCGCCCTCCGCCGGCCGGCCTCGCCCAGGTCCAGTACCGCCCCGACATAGTCCTGCAGTTCCTCGGGCCGGATCAGGCCCATGCGTATCCCCCGGAAGAGGTTCTCGGTGTTGCCCATGAGGATGCGGAACTCCGTGTCGACAAGCCGGTTCAGGTCGCCGATCCGCTCGGAGATTCCGTCCGGGCTTCCGGATACCGGGACTTCCACGACCAGCTCGGAGGCCCCGAACTCGATCAGCGTCATCAGCAGGGAAAAGACCTCCTCGTCCGACACCGAACTTTCCCCCGTTATGAGGAGGATTTGACCGAAAACCGGGACCGGCGGGCGGAATCCCAGGAGGAAGTCGTCGAACGGGTTGAGAATTCCGTTCCCGGTCCCAGGCCTGCCGAGGCCGAGGGCCAGGGCGGATGCGAACAGACAGGCGGCGATCAGGAGGAAGGAATCCGTCCTTTTGGGTATCGGTACCGACATGCCCTTTTATTCTCGGCAGGAATTGGTTATTATTGAGGGCACCGCCGTGCCCCGAGGGTACGGGCGGAGGTAGGACTTTGGGCCGATGGCCGATTCAGGAGGATGAAGATGCATTTTGTGATGGGGAAGACGGTCTTTGTCGGCCAGGCCCTGGCGCTGGCGGCCGCAATCGCGGCTACGGTCGCCCTTGCCGGCTGCGCCAAGCCGCCGGAACAGGAGATGGCCGCCGCCGCCGATGCCGTGGCCCGCGCCGAGAACGACGGGAACGCCGTGACGTACGCCGCCGCCACGCTGAATCGGGCCAGACAGCTGCTTGCCAGGATGCGCTCCGAGTCCGACGCCGGGCGTTACGATGCGGCCAAGGGCTACGCCGCCGAGGTCGTGGCCCTTGCCGAACGGGCCATCGCCGAGGGCCGGACCGGGGCCGAGCGTGCCGACAGGGAGGCCGGCATCCTCATCCAGGACATCCTGCCCCGAATCATCGAGACGGGGCAGGGGATAAGTTCCGCCCGCAATTCCGGCCTCGCCCTGGACTTCGACGAGCTGGACCGGGACTACGAGACCGCCGTGGGCAACGCCGAGCGGGCAAGTACCGCCTACAATCTCGGCCAGTATTCCGACGTGCTCATCTTCGGCCAGTCGGCCCGCAACGTCCTTATGGACATCAGCAGTCGGATCGCCATAGCCGCGACGGCGGTTCCGACGAGTAAAAAGTAGGTTTTATTTCGGAAGGGGAAATCGATCCCGATGCGGGTGCCGATCCGATCTGCCGAGGGCGGGTCGGATCGGTTTTTTGTCGTCCCCTGCGGGGATGTCAAAAAAGCATCACGGGACGGCGTGCGCGGATAAACGCAATACGGAGAACGCAGGCAAATCCCGCGGCATCGGGGAGAGGCGCGAAGGATTCGGTCGGAACGGCATATGCCCGCTTCCGCCTTTACTCAAAATCGATCCCGGGTCCGCGGCAGATTAACGGAACCTTGCGGGGCAAAGCTCCCGTTAATCTGCCGCGGGCGGACCGGCCTGCCTGCCATGGGCCAGGAAGCGGTCGAGGCTGTCCTCCAGGTCGGAGAGTTCCCCCTCCATGTCGCCCAGCCGTCGGATGGAATGTTCCTTCTGTCGTTCCATAAGCTTCAGGCAGGTTTCCTCGAGGAGGGAACCGAAGGTCTCCTCCTCGGTATTCCCGACGGGGATTCCCTCGACCGTCCCGGTGTCCGGCTTCATCATGTTACTTGCCGTCAAACAGGGACGATTCCGCCGCGGCACGGCGAAGTTCCGTTCCCGCAAGGTCGGACTGGGAGCCTTCGTAGGCCCGAATGAAGACGACGACCGCGATCATGGCGATCAGTACCAGTATCAAATTCCGCATAGTTTCCCCGCTACAAAATATGGCCCGAAGCCTGTGCCGATCGTATCATACTTACCGTAACAGGTCAATCGGGTTGATCGGTTCCCCGTTCCTGAAGACGGCGAAGTGCAGGTGCGGTCCGGTGCTGCGTCCCGTCGATCCCACCTTTCCTATCTCCTGTCCCTGCCGCACCGACTGTCCGACGGCAACGCCGAAGGCCGAAAGATGGGCGTACAGGGTCTGATGGTCGCCATGCTGGATGATGATGAAATTTCCCAGCGACGAGTTCGAGGAGCGGTGTAGCACCGTCCCGGCCATCGCCGCCTTTACCGGGTCGCCGGTATTGCCGGCCAGGTCCAGGGCGCGGTGGAACTCCATCCGCCCCGATCCGGGCTGCAGGGGATCTTCCCGCCAGCCGTAGCCGGAAGTGATCCTCCCCGGAATCGGCCGTATCAGCGGCCTCTCCGGCCGCCTGATGGCCCGGCTGAGTTCCCCGGAATCCATCTTCCCCCCCGGAACGAACAACGTCTGCCCGACCCGGAGGTTGGGGTCCCCGACGTCGTTGGCGTCGAGTAGCACCCCCAGGGGAACGCCCATGCGGGAGGCGATCCCCCCGAGGGTATCGTCGGCCCGCACCGTGTAGGGAATGCCGTCCATGTTGGGTATCTTTATCGTCTTTCCGCTCTGCAGTTTCCAGGATTCCCGGATGTCGTTCAGGGCGATGATCGATCCCTGGGACAGCGAGTGCCGGGCGGCGATCCCCGAAATCGTGTCGCCCGGGGCCACGGTGTAGGGCGTCCAGGAGAAGGTTTCGGTAAGGTTTATCCGCAGGCTGCCGTCCGTCTCGGGAAAGTCCGGCGCGGGGAGGGAGTATTCGGCGCCTCCCGGGGAAAAGGCCGGCGTCCTGTCCGCGTTCATCGAGCGGACGACCAGGGGATTCACCGGATCCGCAAGGGGAGAGGGATCGAGTTTCCGGATTCCCATGAACGAGGAGGAGATGTTGTCCCAGTTCGGGCCGACGATCCCCATGGCAAGAATTCCCATGACGGCCAGCAGCTGCCGCGGTTTCGGACGGGGAAGGGCGGGCATAAATTTCGGCCAGGCGAATTCCGGCCTCGGTATCCGTATCCTCCGCACCTCGCTGGAGGCGTTGTCGGTAAAGGTGTCGCCGGAAATTCCGGAAACGGGGATTTCCCCGTTCCGGCCCTCGGCGAAACCCGCGGTCCGGCTTCGGGTTCCGGCCGGCTTCCTCCGCTTTTCCGCCCTGCCCGCTCCGATGCCGTCCAATACGGTTTGTCCGAGGCCGGCAAGGTCGAAGGACCCGCTTTTGCGGGCCTTTCCGTCCGTTCCGTCCCGGCGCCTCGGCCACACTTCCTGCGGAAAACCGGCCTCGGAATGGGCCGTCCGACACTGCGTCCTTACCACGTTGTGGGCGGACCTGCGTTTCTGCACGTCCTGTTTGTCCAGTCGATCCAGGTACATACTTCTTTATCGACATTTATCGGCCCGGGTATTATACTTTACCGATGCGTAGGGCAATTTTGGCGGCCTGTCTTACCGCCCTTGCCGTAAAACTATTTGTGTTCGAGCCCTTTGTTGCCGATGGTAATTCAATGGAGCCTACGATACATAGCGGCAGGATACTCCTGGTAAACAAGATGCGGTACGGCATCCGCATGCCGGGCCCCGCCGGCTACCTTATCCGTTGGGGCAGCCCGAAGCGCGGCGACATCGTCGTGTTCCGCAGCCCGTCCGGGACGGTGGTCGTCAAGCGGAGTCTGGGGACGGAGGACGACGGCACTTTCATGGCACGGGGCGACAATCCCCTGCTGTCCTACGATTCGAGGTTTTACGGGCCCGTTCGGGCGGACATGGTTATAGGAAAAGTTTTGGGGGTACGATGAAGGAATTACCGGCCTGGCGTTTTTTGACGGTGATCGGTCTTTTTGCCGTGGTGGGCGGCTTCGTCCTGGTCCGTTACGGGACGTTGGCGGGCGAGGACGGCACGGCACGGCCCGCCGCGACCAGGCCGACCCAGCACAGGGGACGGATACTGGACCGCAACGGGCGGGTACTGGCCGCCGAGATCAGGCGGTTCGACGTGCAGGTAGGCCTTCCGCCGGATGCCGACCGGGAACTGCGGGGAAACCTGGCACATGAGCTTGCCGAGGGGCTTTCCGGCATCCTGGGGATTCCCTCCGAGGAACTGTTCTGGCGGATCATAGGTTCCCCCCGCGACCTGGTCGTCGCCCGCCAGCTTTCCGAGGAACGGGCCGAGGCGATCAGGCGGGCGGCACAGGACGCGGGGCTATCCGGCGTGTCCCTGGTGCCGGTACCCTTCAGGGTGTATCCGGAAGGACAGTTGGCCTCGCAGATCGTGGGTTTCGTCGGCACCGAGTACGGCGTCCTGAAGGGCAGGGAAGGGGTCGAGTATGCCATGAACGCGGCCCTTGCCGGAGGGCAGGAACGGGCGGACGGCAACGACGTGGTTCTTACCATAGATGCCAGGGTCCAGCACATCCTCGAACAGGTTTCGGCCGACGTGCGGGAGGAAACCGGGGCGGAAAGCGTGATGTTCCTGGCGATGGATCCACGCTCGGGCGATATTCTCGGCTCCGCGGTGGTTCCGGGCTTCGATCCCAACAACCGGGGCAACGATCCGTCCCTGTACCGGAATCTTACGGCCCTCGAACAGTTCGAGCCGGGATCGGTCTTCAAGGTTTTTTCGATAGCCGCCCTTCTCGACGCCGGAATCATCTCGCCCCAGACCGAATTCTTCTGTAACGGCCTGTACGAACGGGTCTTTCCCGGCGGCGAGGTCGTCCGCATCTCCTGTGCCGACGGCATCGCCCACGGCAGGGTTACCGCGCGGGAGATCATCACCCTTTCCTGCAACGTCGGCGCGGCCAGCGCCGCCGAACGCTACTCCGACCAGCTGATGTACCGGGACCTGCAGAACATGGGCTTCGGGGCGAGTACCGGGGGCTGGGTCAATGCCGAGACGCGGGGAAGGCTTGCCGATCCGCAGTTCTGGTCTGGCAGGAGCCGCCAGTCCATCGCCTTCGGGCAGGAGATCGCCGTTTCCGCGCTCCAGATGATGCAGGCGGCCGGGGCCATCGCCAACGGCGGCATCCTTACCCCTCCCCGGATCGTCAAGGACAGGGAGAATCCGGGCAACGAAAGGCGGAGGGTGATGAGCGAGAGGACGGCGCGGCTCGTGCTGGGTTATATGAGGGATACGGCGACCACGCTGGGGACCGGCTGGAGGGCGGACATGCCGGACCTGAACCTCGCCGTCAAGACCGGAACCTCCCAGATCCTCTCCCGGGACGGCGGCTACATCGCCAGCACCCTGGCCATGCTTCCGGCGGAAAATCCCTCGCTGATACTCTACGTGGTGATCGTCCGTCCCCAGG
>WQZW01000086.1 GCA_009780545.1 Treponema sp. | reverse complement strand
TGGGATGCGGGGCCTTATGGCCAAGCCCTCAGGCGAAATCATCGAACTGCCGATACGCTCCAACTTCAAGGAGGGGCTTTCGGTCATCGAGTTCTTCATCTCGACCAACGGCGCCCGCAAGGGCCTTGCCGACACCGCCCTGAAGACCGCGGAGGCCGGCTACCTTACCCGCCGGCTCGTGGACATCGCCCAGGACGTGGTGGTCAACGAGGAGGACTGCGGCACGATCAACGGCATCTCCTATACGGCGGTGAAGGAGGGGGAGGACATCATCGAACCCCTGGGCGATCGCATCGTGGGACGCTACACCCTGGAAGGTGTGCGGCACCCCATCACCGGGGAGATGCTGGTCGATGCCAACGAGGAGATCACCAGGGAAACGGCCGACAAGATCGAAGCGGCCAACATCGAGACGGTGCGGATACGGACGGTGCTTACCTGCGAGGCCAAGCACGGGGTCTGCCAGAAGTGTTACGGCCGCAACCTTGCCAACAACCGGGCCGTGGAGATCGGCGAGGCGGTGGGAATCATCGCCGCCCAGTCCATCGGCCAGCCGGGAACCCAGCTTACCATGCGTACCTTCCATATCGGGGGCACGGCGACCAAGATCAGCGAGGAAAACCATATCTCCCTTAAATACCCCGTGTACGTCCGGGAGGTGATCGGGACCTACGTCGATCTCGAGGACGGCCGGCGGCTCTTTACCCGCAAGGGCTTCGTCACGGTAAGTCGGGTGATGAAGGAGTACAAGCTGGAAAAGGGCGACAGCCTGCTGGTGGAGAACGGCAAGCGGATAGTTCGGGGCGATCCGTTGATCAAGCGGGGCAAGGAGCAGATTCTCTCCCAGGAAATCGCCTACGCCCTGGTCATGGACGGCTCCCGCACCGAATCCGGGGCGGAAACCCTGTACCTGATAGGCCAGGACCAGAAGATCGAGATCCGCAACGGCTCGGAATTCGCCGCCCGGAAGGGAACGGTCGTGGAGAAGGGCAAGACCATCGCCACTTTCGATCCCTTCGCCGACCCGATCATCGCCGAAAAGGGCGGTCTGGTCAAATACGAGGACATCATCCTGGGGACCACGCTCAGGGAGGAAGTGGACGAGGACACCGGCAATACCGAAAAGCGGATCACCGACGTTCAATTGGAGAACAAGCAGCCGAGGATACTCGTCGTGGACGAGAACGGGGACGAGCTTGCCTCCTACCATCTTCCGGGAGGGGCGATTCTCCAGGTCGAGGACGGCGACCGGATCAAGATCGGGCGCACCATTGCCAAGATACCCAAGGAATCGGCCCGCGCGATGGACATCACTTCCGGCCTTCCCCGGGTAAGCGAGCTTTTCGAGGCCCGCAAGCCGAAAAATCCGGCCGAGCTTGCCAAGGTTTCCGGCACGGTGTTCTTCCAGGGCATCGTCAAGGGGAAACGCAAGGTGTCCGTCCAGGATGCCTTCGGGCGCGAATATGCCCACTTTATCCCCATGGCCAAACGGCTGCTGGTGCGGGACGGCGACACGGTGGAAGTGGGCGAGCAGCTCTGCGCCGGCAACGTAAATCCCCATGACGTGCTGAGCATTATGGGCGAGAGCGAACTGCAGAACTATCTGATGGGCGAAATCCAGCAGGTGTACCGGCTTCAGGGCGTTTCCATCAACGACAAGCACATCGGCGTGATCATCAGGCAGATGATGCGAAAGGTGGAGATACGCCTGGTCGGCGACACGAAGTTTATTTTCGGGCAATTGGTGGACAAGTACCGGTTCCACGAGGAAAACGCCAGGGTTCTGTCCGAGGGCGGGCAGCCGGCCATCGCCGGCCCGGTCTTCCAGGGTATCACCAAGGCATCGCTGAACATCGATTCCTTCCTTTCGGCGGCCAGCTTCCAGGAAACCACCCGGGTGCTTACCAATGCGGCGATTGCCGGAAGTGCCGACTATCTGCGGGGCCTGAAGGAGAACATCATTATCGGGCATCCCATACCGGCCGGTACCGGGATGAAACGCTACCGCAACATCAAGCTCTTCGACGAGGAAAGCCAGGACCTGGACAAGCAGATGGAGGAGATTCTGGAACAGCGGAGGCTGGAGGCCATAGCCCTGGCCGAGGCCGCCGCCGTTGCCGCTACCGCGGATATTTCCGTAGACGATGCCGAGGATGATTAATCTGCCGAAGGCAGATTAATTCGCCGTGGGGCATTGCGGGTAAGTTGAGCGGCACCGGACTCCGGGATGGGGTTCGGTGCCGCTTTTTTTGGAGGAACGGGTTGTTTCGCCGTGCCCGCAATGACAATGTTTTGAAGGGTGCATTGGGGTTTCAAAGAAAAATTTCACCGTGCATGCGCGGAGTTTTGCTCCGCAAAACTCCATAGTCAAATCTGCCTTCGGCGGATTTGACCTTCCGACTATCGGCCGCATCCGTTATACTGGGAACCTATGGACAGAGATACCGAAACTGCGTTGCCGTTCTTCAACCGGGACCTTTCTTGGCTGGACTTCAACGAGCGGGTGATGGAGGAAGGGCTGCGGCCGGAAAAGCCGCTGCTGGAACGGTTCCGCTTCCTGGGCATCGCCGTGGACAACCTTGACGAATTTTTTATGGTGCGGGTTGCCGCCATAAAGCGGAGTCGCCGGCTGTCCTTTGCGGCCGATCCTTCCGGGCTCGCTCCGGCCGAACAGCTTGCCGAGATCGCGGCAAAGACCCGCCGCATGCTCGCCCGGCTGTACGCCTGCCTTTCCGGGGAGATTTTCCCGGCGCTTGCCGCAGGAGGCCTCGAACTGGTCCGCCCGGAATCCTACACCGTGGCCGACATGGACTTCCTGGAAACCTTTTTCCTGGAGGAGGTCTACCCGATACTTACCCCGCTTCGGGTTGACGACGAAAAACCGCTTCCCTTTTTCGATAGTCGCGGCACCAACGCCGCCTTCCTGTTGGTGCCGGAAGCGGAGGAGGGAACGGACGCGGCCGATGCCGGGGTGCCGACCGGGGGACCGCAGGAACGGGTGGTGATCGTGGACATTCCCCGGTCGATCGGCCGGATCGTCAGGATGCCGTCCGAGGAGGGCAGGCTCCGTTGGGCCATGCTCGACGACCTTATCCTTATATGGGGCGGCTACCTGTTCCCCGGCTACCGCATGGCCGAAAGCATGCTATTCAAGGTGAACCGGGACGCGGATTTTTCCGTGGACGAACGGCGGGACGAGGACTTCCTGGAGGCGATGGGCGAGGTGATCGAGGAGCGGGAACATTCCGAGCCGGTCCGTATGGTGTACTCCGCCGGAAGCGACCGGCTCCGGGACGAGCTGGCCGGTAGGCTCGGGCTTTCGGGCGGCGACCTGTACGAGATAGACGGCCCCCTGGATCCGCTGGGCCTCCTGGAACTTGCCGGGGGCGTCGGTTTCGAGGTCCTCCAGGAAAAACCCTGGAAGGTGCACATGCCTGCCGGCTTCGTCGAGGACGTGCCGATCTGGGACCGCCTGAGCCAGGGCGACCTGATGCTGCACTTTCCCTACCAGTCCTTCGATCCGGTGGTACGTTTTTTCCAGGAAGCGGCCTCCGACCCGGACGTTATCTCGATAAAGACCGCCCTGTACCGCACCGGCGGCATTGCCGGAAATCCCCAGGCCGTTTCCCCCATCGTCCGTGCCCTGGAGCAGGCGGCCCTGAACGGCAAGCATGTTACCGCCCTGGTCGAACTCAAGGCCCGCTTCGACGAGGAACGCAACATTTCCTGGGCCACCCGGCTGGAACGGGCCGGCGTCATCGTGGTCTACGGCCTTTCCAAGCTGAAGGTCCACGCCAAGGTTACCCTGGTGCTGCGGCGGGAAAACTCCGGCATCAGGCGTTACGTCCACCTTTCCACCGGCAACTACAACGACAGGACGGCCAGGCTTTACGAGGACATCTGCCTGTTCACCTGCCGGAACGAGGTCGCTTTCGACATAAACCTTTTCTTCAATATGATCACCGGCTATTCCCTCCACCAGCCGATGCGGTTCCTCCGCGTCGCTCCCTACGACCTAAAGTCCGGGCTGCTGGACCTGATCAGGCGGGAGGCGGGCCGCTGCCGGGACAAGGGTTCGGGCAAAATCGTGGCCAAATGCAATTCCCTCACCGACTCCGACATAATCAAGGCCCTGTACGATGCCTCCTCCGCCGGGGTCAAGGTTCTGCTCTGCGTTCGGGGGGTCTGTGCCCTGGTTCCCGGCATCGGCGGCCTCTCGGAAAACATTCGGGTGATCAGCGTCATCGACTACTACCTCGAGCATTCCCGGATGTACTACTTTTCCAACGGCGGCTCGGACGAACTGTTCCTGGCCAGCGCCGACCTCATGCCCCGCAACCTGGAACGCCGGGTGGAGCTCCTCTTCCCCGTGCTTGACGAAAAAATCCGCGCGACCCTGCTGGAAATGCTCCTGGCCTACTTCCAGGACAACTGCCAGGCAAGGGAACTGGACGGCCCTGCCGGAACCTGGAAACTTCCCGAAACCCCCTCCTGGGAACACCCCTTCAGGGTGCAGAAGGAAATGCTGGCCCGAGCCGCCGAGGAAGCCGGCTCCCTGGACCCGGTCCGCCGGGAGTTCGTGGTTCGCCGCACCCGGCATTAGGGAATGGGACTCGTAATACGGGGATGTAACCGGCGGCATTCCCGAAAGTAATGGTGCCCCCAATCGCCCAAAAAACTTTACGAAGGGGCAAATTTCCCCTGATCAGCAATTCTTAGTTTAACCTTCGGCTGAACCGCAGATTAAAACTCCGTGTACTCCGTGGTTTATTCTTATTTCAAATTGAAGATTTTTAACCACGGAGGGCACGGAGTTACGCGGAGGGAAGAGGAATTTTCCCTGCCGGGCGTACCGGAATCTTGAAACCGATAATTGCTGCCCCTTGATGCTTGATGGGTTACACCAAGTAGCATACAATGGATATTATGATGGTTACCGTAATCAACTAACCCCGCCGCAAGTGGCGGGGTATTAAACCCTTCGCGTACAATAAGACTATGTGGCAAAATAAATTAAAAAGGAATTGACATGAAAACGAGGAAATGGTTTGGTTTTATTGGAATTTTGATGCTCTTTGCAATGAACGCAATAGCTTGTGCCACAAGGAGAGCGGAAGAACAATTTACCTGGAAAGCGGAGACGGCGGATATCTTCTATACCTTGTTGGCGGAACAGGTCGAATCTGAAAATGAAGCAAAGGATATTCACGTTGTGCGGGATCAAGGACTTGTGTTTCCGCCCCGCGTAAATCTCCTTCAATATTTGGAAGTTGATTCCGTGGCAGCGCAATTCAATAGCCGCTTTGCAAGGATATGGGGCTGGTCAACCGACGGAAAAATCGCTTTTTCCATCGAGGGCGCGATAAATAGCGAAGCTAGTTATCAAATCGAATTTGTTGTTTTAGATTTGATTGAAAATAAAGTACTTTTTTCGTTAATCGAGTATTCCCGTTCCGCTACTGATTGGCTTGAAGGTGAAGAGTTGTTTAAGCTATATGCGGGTTCTATAAATGACGCTCTGCAAACACACAATATTATTGGCCAAAGAGCATATTTTTCTCCATTACCGACCATAGGGGACAATATGCCGGGCGATGTCGAAATTATTGATATTGAACGTGGCGAGGATGAGTATTGGCAGCTTGGCGAGACTATATTGCGATATTCCGTATTGGCTACGACGAATAAAGGAAGTCAAATATTGGGCACCTTTACCCCTTTTCTATGGCTTTTTGAGGTGCATGTCTGCGGTTATTTTCTTAGTCCGTTTGAAAACAGGGTATTGGTAATCATTGCAGAAGACTTGGGACAGTATTCGCATGGAGGAATCATGTATAGATATATTGGGTTCCATTTAGAGGAAGACTTTGGCTAAGTCGGCGGATGTGCTTTATAGGGCCAATTCCTGTGATTGAATTCTAGTACCGGGCTTTGGGGTGATGCCGGGCGCCATGGGTTGGGGACATCGCTTTCCCGTAAGCCAAAGTCCGGCATGTGCCCCCCAAAACGCCTGCGTCATCTTCCGGATGCCGGACCGACATATTCCCGGGGAACCCGCTTGTTGATATTGCAGAGTATCTCGTAGGGGATGGTCCCGACCTGCCGGGCGAGGGCGTCGGCCCCGAGGTGTTCTCCCCCGAAGACGGTCGCCTCGCTCCAACGGGCGATATCCGAGCCGGCGCCGAGTTCGACCAGGCATTGGTCCATGCAGATCGTGCCGACCAGCGGGTAGGGCCGGCCCCCGATGAGGACTTGCCATTTGTTGCCGGCAAGTCGGGGCAGTCCGTCGGCATAACCGACCGGCAGGATGCCGAGGATCGTGTCCTCCTTCGCCGTCCAGGTCCTGCCGTAGGAGATCGTCCGGCCCTTGGCCGCATTCTTGATCAGGACGACCTTGGTGCGGAGTTCCATCACCGGCCGGATGGCGGGGGCGCTCCCGGGACCGTAGCCGTACAGCAGGATGCCGGGGCGGACCATGTCGAACCGCGCGTCAGGATGCCCGGCGATTGCCCCGGAGTTTGCCGCATGCACCAGGCCCGGATTAAGACCCGCCGCACGAAGCCCGGCAAGGGTTCGATTGAAGAGGGCAAGCTGTTCCCCGGTGT
>WQZW01000085.1 GCA_009780545.1 Treponema sp. | reverse complement strand
GCCCTGGATCAGGGCGGTGAAGAACAGGGCAAGGCCGGCGGCCAGGCCGTAGAACATCAGCAGCCACAGCAGACCGCTATTCTCCCCGACGCGGACGACCGCATCCCTCAGGGGATTCATGAGGAGGTACCCGTAGAATACCTGGGTCAACGGGTTGCCGGTAAAGGCAAGCATCGTCATCGGTGCGGGTTTGTTTGCCAAGTAGCATTTTTTCCACGCACCCACCGTCGCAGGGCCGACCACTCCGATACCGAAGCCCGAGCCCAAGGCCGCCAGACCGAACACGAGGCCGGCACCTATCATTCCTACATTCATCTTCCGCTCCTTGATCTTTTTTCAAAAGGGAACCCAGCGTTCCCGTTTTCTCGCTATTTTCCCGTTCCCCCGAACGGCCTGTACGGAATGCCGGACCAGGTAAGCTTCGCATGACCTGAAAACTCCAGGATGTTCAGCCGTACCCCGTGGACCAGCACCGACAGCGAATTCAGGGCGATGTTCAGCCCGTGGCCGGCGACCAGCACGAGGATCCCCGCAAAGATCAGGAAATTCCCCAGCATGGGTCCGGCCATGAGGTTGAAGGCCCCGGCCAGGGCGGTTCCGGCAAGCCCGACCGCCCAGAGCCTTATGTACGACATGATGTCCGAGAAGATGCCGGTAACCCCCAGCACCACCGGAAAAATGTTCTTCAGGCTTCCCAGTATCGCCTGCACCGGGTTCCGTTCGTAGTAGGAGAACAGGAACGAGAGGGCGAAGCCCCCGGCCAGGGCGTACAGGGAGAACTGCTGCATGGGGAAGCGCGTCGGGTTCACCACCAGCATCAGGATGACGTTGTACATCCCCAGGAGCATCCCGAGCGATCCGAGGTCGGCCAGGCACTTGGGCTGCCGACGGGAAAGCCCGATAAAAAAGCCCTCGATGCGGGCTATGCCCAGGTGCAGCAGGGCCAGGGAGAAGCAGAACACCTGCAGGTTCTCGTTGACCGTCGCCTGGCTCGTGCCCTTTGCCGTGGAAAGCTGGGGCAGCGAAAGCGAGATCAGGAATTCCGGCAGCTTCGCATGGTCCACGGCGAACCAGGTCGCCGTCACCGTGCCCCAGGCGATGTTCCCCACGCTGAACAGCAGCAGCATGCGCAGGGCCGTCGGCACCCCGGTCCTCGCCGTTTTGAATATCCCCAAAAGGGCGATGAGGAGGAACACCATCCCGTAGGCGGCGTCCCCGAGGATGATCCCGAAGAAGATCGTGACGAACAGGAGAAACCAGCCGGAAGCGTCCCGTTCGTTGTAGCCCGGCAACAGTTCCAGGAACCCGGTAAGCGGGGAGACCAGGCCGGTGACGGCGTTGTTCTTCAGCTTCGTCGGGGGGGCGTCCTCCGGCCCGGGATCGCAGGAGGCCAGTGCCCAGCCCTTCTCCGCGGCCAGGGCCTTGACCCCGCCCAGGTCGGAGGCCGGAACGTAGCCGGTGAGGAAGGCGATGCCGAGCTCCTCCGGCACGTCCTCGACCTGCCGCAGCTCGATGTTGGCCCGTTCGTACTCAAGTTCGCCCCTGGCACCGGACATCAGGGCTCCCAGCGCCGGACGGCGATCGGCAAAACCTGCCAGCCTGGCTTCCAGTTCGGAAAGTTCGGCGGCGGTTTCGGTGATCCGGGCATCCAGCTCCGAAAGCCTCGTTTCAGGCAGGCGGAACGGGGCCGGCTCGGAGAGCTTCTCCCGGAGGACGGCCACCCGGACGGCGGCCTTGTCCTGCCGCAGGACGATACGGTCGATTTCCTCGGGGATGTTCCTGAAGGCATCCGGCCCCAGTTCGTACAGGAACAGTTCCGTTCCCCGTTCGGCGAGGAAGGCGATGTCGGCCGGATCGAAATCGCCCCAGTCGGCAATGCGCCGCCTTTCCAGCTCGAGCCCGGAGAGCTTTTCCTGCAGCCGAAGCCGGGATTCCCCCAGGCCGAGAATCAGCTCGGCAAGGTCGGGCCTTTCCGGGGAATTGACGGCAAGGGCCGAGTACGGCTCCTGCTCCTCGTTTCCGGCACGGTCGGATATCCGCCTTTCGCCCTTTCCGGCGGAAGGTTTGGCCTGCGGTGCCTTCAGGGGCTTGATCAGGGCGGAGGCGTTCTCGATGCGCCTGATCCGCTCGTCCAGTTTGCCCAACCGTTCGGAAGGCTCGCCCGATACCTGTATGTGCATCACCCCGACTTCCCGGAGTCCGTCCAGGGCCTGCTTCCGGTACCTGTCCTGCACCACCAGGCTCACTTTCTTCATGGGTACGATCATGCGCGCCTCGCTTTTACCGGCCCGTCGTGGCAAAACGGCACGTTAAGGAAGGTTTTTTCCATGCCGCCCGAAAAACGTATCTTGCCGACCTCGGGATCGGAGGAAGGCGGATATATCGTCGCGTTCGCGGTTTTCGTCATCACGCCCCCGCCTTCTCCAGCCTGCCCTTGGCGATCTTCCCCCGCACCACGGAGGCGGTCTGCTGGTCGCCCAGGTAGACCTGGATCTTCTTGATGTTGCCCTTCGTCTCGGGGATCTTCACCTTCTCGAACAGGTTGACCCGCTGGGTGGTGATCCGCAGTTCATGCTCCAGCCGCCGTTTTTGCTCCTCGACGATCTCGGCCTCGAGGTCCAGCACCAGCACCTGCCGCATCCGCCGGACGGCGAGGTCCATCCACAAAGGACTGGCGAAAAGGTCGTACTCGGCCACCTCGAACTCGGCACCCCGGAACACCGGGATTCCCACGCCGGCGATGTTCCCCGTCCCGGTCTTCAGCTCGGTGATGCGGAGGATGTCGGCGGTGAAGAAGCCGGTTTCGGCGAAAACCCCGATCCAGCTTTTGAAGGACTCGTTGAGCATGTCCCGCTCGGCCCGCAGCTCGGCGATCCGCAGTTCGGTCAGCCTCACCTCGCTCTGCAGCTGCTGCTTTTTCAGCATCAACGTGGGCAGGTAGCGCCTGAACATCTTCAGGGAGTCCTTCTGCTTCTTGAGCTCGTTCTTGGTAAGCCGTACCTTCGCCATCGCCTAGTCCTTCTTCGGCCAGAACTTCTCGATCAGCTCCGAGCGGAGGCCGGTGTCCTCCGGGCTGAAGCAGTCGGCCATGATCTCCCAGCCCAGGTCCAGGGCCTTCTCAAGGGGGATGTTCACCGAAAGGTCCATCATCTTGGCCTCGAACTGAATGCCGTAGCGGAGCAGCTTCTCGTCCCAGGCGGACATGTTGAAGCCCATCGACTTCTTTTCCAGCGTGTCCCGGTAGGAGGAATACAGCTTGATCATGCCGTCCATCAGGGCGCGGTGGTCGGCCCTGGTCTTGCCGTTGACCTGCTGCTTGAGGCGGGATAGCGAACCGAAAGGCTCGATGCGGCCGTTCTTCAGGTAGTACTGGCCCTCGGTGATGTAGCCGGTGTTGTCCGGAACCGGGTGGGTCACGTCGTCGCCCGGCATCGTGGTAACCCCGAGGACGGTGATCGAACCGGCGTCGGCGAAATCGACGGCCTTTTCGTAGCGGCTGGCCAGCTGGCTGTACAGGTCGCCCGGGTAACCCCGGTTCGAGGGAACCTGTTCCTGGATGATGGAGATTTCCTTCATCGCGTCGGCGAAGTTGGTCATGTCGGTGAGGAGGACCAGCACGTCCTTTTTCTCCAGGGCGAACTTTTCCGCCACGGCCAGGGACATGTCCGGGATCATCAGGCACTCGACCGTCGGATCGCTGGCGGTATGCATGAACATCACCGTGCGGGCAAGCGCCCCGGCGTTTTCCAGGGTTTCCCTAAAGGTCAGGTAGTCGTCGTACTTAAGGCCCATCCCGCCCAGGACGATTACGTCCACCTCTGCCTGGATCGCGATCCGGGCCAGCAGTTCGTTGTACGGTTCGCCGGAAACCGAGAAGATCGGCAGTTTCTGGGACACGACCAGCGTGTTGAAGAGGTCGATCATGGGGATTCCGGTGCGGATCATGTTCCGGGGGATGATGCGTTCGGAAGGATTGACCGAGGGACCGCCGATGGGGATGACGTTGTCCTTCAGCGCCGGGCCCTTGTCCCTGGGTTCCCCGGAACCGGAGAACACCCTGCCGAGCAGGTCGGCGGAAAAGGGCACCTGCATGGGACGGCCCAGGAAGCGCACCGTGTCGCCTGTCGAGATGCCACGGCCGCCGGCGAAGACCTGGAGCGAGACCAGCTCGCCCTGGAGCCTGTTCACCTCGGCCAGCGAGGTGCCGAACACCGTGTCCACCTCGGCCAGGTCGCCGTAGCGTATCCCCTCGGCCTTGACCGTGATGACGCTTCCGGTAATGGATTCGATCTTGCTGTATACCTTTTTCATCGTTTCTTCCTATCCCCCTTTACGCCAGGAGCCTTTCGGCGGCCTTGTCGAGCCCTTCGGATTGGGCGGCGACGGCCCGGTCGATTTCCTTCTCGAGGGAGGAGAAGCGCTCGTCCTGCCACTTCGATCCGTTGTAGTCCAGGAACTTCTGCCTGAGCCTGTTGAACCAGACCCGGGCCTCGTTCTTGTCCGGGAAGCTGAAACGGGAGGCCAGCACATGCATCAGCTTGCCGAAGACGTAGGTCTGGCGTTCCGGCTTCACCGCCGCGTCCACCTCGTCGAAGGAGTTCTGCTGGAAGTACACCGAGTCGATCAGGTCGCCCTTGAGGTACACGACGTAGTCCTCGATGCTCGTCCCCTCCTCGCCGACGACCTTCATCATCTGCTCGACCTCGCTGCCCCGCCGCATGAAGCCGTGGGCGTAGGCGACCTTTTCCCCGTCGATGATGCCCCGGTACTTCGACCAGGAATCCAGGGGATGAATGGCCGGGAACTTGCGGGCATCGGAGCGTTCGCGGGAAAGGCCGTGAAAGGCGCCGACGACCTTGAGCGTGGCCTGGGTGACCGGTTCCTCGAAGTTGCCGCCGGCCGGACTGACCGTGCCGCCGATGGTAACAGAGCCCAGACTCCCGTCCTTCAGCCTGACGATTCCGGCCCGTTCGTAAAAGCTCGCTATGGTCGATTCCAGGTATGCGGGGAAGGCTTCCTCGCCCGGGATTTCCTCCAGCCGGCCGGACATCTCCCGCATGGCCTGCGCCCAGCGGCTGGTCGAGTCGGCAAGGAGCAGGACGTGAAGTCCCATCTGCCGGTAGTATTCGGCCAGGGTTACGGCCGTGTAGACCGATGCCTCGCGGGCGGCGACCGGCATGGAGGAAGTATTGCAAATGATGATGGTCCGTTCCATCAGGGAGCGGCCGGTCCTCTCGTCCTTGAGTTCGGGGAATTCCTTGAGGGTTTCCACTACCTCGCCGGCCCGCTCGCCGCAGGCCGCCACGATGACCACGTCCACGTCGGCGAAGCGGCTGGTGATCTGCTGGAGCACCGTCTTGCCCGCACCGAAGGGACCGGGAATGCAGTACGTCCCGCCCCGGGCCACCGGGAAGAAGGTGTCGATAAGGCGCACCCGGGTGACCATGGGATCCACCGGCTTGAGCCGTTCCTCGTAACAGTCCACCGCCCGCTTGACAGGCCATGTGAAGCTCATCGTCACCGGGAAGCTCCGGCCCTTGTCGTCCTTCAGCTCGGCGACGGTCTCCCCTACCTTGTAGGAACCGGCCGGCTTGACGCTCGAAACCGTGTAACTGCCGTACATGCCGAAGGGCACCATCACCCGGTGGACGAAGGCGCCTTCCGGCACCGTGCCCAGGGTATCGGCCCGGAGGACGGTGTCGCCGACCTTGGCCACGGGCGTGAAGTCCCAGGCTTTGTCGCCGGGCAGCGGCGGAAGGTACACGCCCCGTTCCAGGAAGTGCCCGGTGGCCTTTGCCAACTGGGGCAGGGGATTCTGCAGGCCGTCGTAGACCTGGCCGAGGAGTCCAGGCCCCAGTTCCACGGCGAGCATGTCGCCGGTGAACTCGACCTCGTCCCCGATGGCTATCCCCTTGGTGATCTCGAAGACCTGGACCTGGCAGACCTCGCCCCGAATCCGGATCACCTCGCTTTTCAGCCTCTTTCCGGCAATCAGCACGTAGCAGACCTCGTTCATCGAGACCGCCCCGCCGAAGCGCACGTCGACCATGTTGCCGTTGACCGCCGTTACCGTTCCCTTAGTTCCGATCATTTAGATTCTCCCCCGGGCCGGCCCCTCCGGGCGCCCGTTCCAGAATGGAGTCGTACAGTGATTTGTAGTGCGAAAACCCGGCCTCGGCCTGAAACGAGGCCTGACGCTCGAGGATAAGAAGCTTCATCAGATGGGCGAAGACCGTCCTCCGGTGGAACAGCTCCCCGCCCTGGAGGGCCTGCACCGCATCCCAGCGGGCCCGGTCCGCGATCCTCTCCGCCTCCAGGGGGCTTTCCGCCTCCATCGCCCGGGCCGCGGCCTGCACGGCGGAGGCCGGGGAATTCGGAGCCGAAGGCAGTTCCTCGGACCTTCCCAGGGCCTTGGTGCGGAGCCGGGCAAGGTTCAGGCGGAGGGCCGTCTCCCACTCCCGCCAGCCGTCTATCAGGTCGCAACCGGAAGGCTTGGCCTCCGGTTCAAGCCCCAGGGCCAGGCCGGCGAGCAGGGCCGCGTCGGCCCGGTCGATCAGCGCCATGGCCCTGGCCCGGAAGGCCTCGGCCGGCTCGGGGGGAAGCTGGCCGTAGGAAAGGTGGGCCAACTGGGGGATAAAATAG
>WQZW01000084.1 GCA_009780545.1 Treponema sp. | reverse complement strand
CTCCTTTTTGGGGGGGTTTCCAATGGGGGAAAAAATTGTTGTGTCGTGGGATATTTTTTTTTAGGGAATTTTTGGGGGGGGGGGGGGGAGTATCTTTAATATCGTTGATAAATTCCGGTATCGTTCCCGGGTAAAATTGCGCTCCCGACAATTGGTAAATAAACCGTGATGCCGGCCTACGATCCGTGTAAAGGTAAATAAAGCGGTCTCGCCCCAGGCTGATTATCGTTTCGCCTTCCACGGTATTCCGGTCAATCAGTCTTCCAATCTCAAGCATTTCAATTCGCGAACGATCCGTTGTTATGACGGCGGTTCTCCACAGCGCGGTGATAATCTCGTTGGAAAATACTATGGATAAAAAGACCACAAGTGCGGCTTTCCGGTATTTTAGGGACGAAAAAAAGGGAGAAATACTTTGAACAAAAAACGCAAGGGCGGGAACTATAAAGGGCAGCAACGGCATATTGTAATGATCGCCGGGCCTTCCGATTACCGCATGGAACAAAACGACAAGGATGTAAGCAAGAAAAAATCCCGAATAAAAAAATATCCGGCCACTCTTGAAATTTGTCAGTATCCAGAATGCGCCTGCAACCAACGGAATAAAACTATAGTTCTTCTGAATTATCGCAAAAAAGCTGTTGGAAGTATCCTTGATCGAAAAACCGCTGAAGGCTCTTGCACTTCCGCTGAATATATATTGCCCGATAAAATCGGATATTGCGTTGTTAACGTGCAAATAAAGCATGATCGGAATAAATACGATTAAAAAACCTGCGATAAAAAACGTTGCGTATCTTAACAGCGAAAAATAATTGCGTTTGACAATTTTTTCAATGATAATAACCGGGCAAAAAACAAACCACAGCGAAGCCATGTTAATGCCCATCAGGACGGCCGAAGCAAAACAAAAGCCAAAAATAACCAACGCAAATTTTGAAGGTTCGGCATGTGAAAAATAGTATTTTACAAGTATGTACAGGGAGATAAGCACAAACGGCATGGAATAATCGCCGGGGCCTGCGGTTTCGATGTAAAACATCCGAAAAATCAAAAACGAAAAAACGACGGCAAGAAATGCCGAAAAACGTGCCGCAAAAAACAGCGAAATTTTATACGCAAAGAAAACCGATACGCACAGAAAGCCAAGCTGAATAATCCATACCCCGGTAAAGCCGCCAAAGCGCAACCCCAAAGCGCTTATCAAATATACAAGCGGCCCTTTGTTGTCAAAAAAATCACGGTACGGAACGTTTCCTTCGGTTATTCCGCGGGCGATGGTCAAATAAACGGACGTGTCGTCTTCTATTCTGTTAAGTCCAAAGGGATTCAAAAATGAAGTCAGGCTGACAAAAAATGCCAGCGTAAAAAGTCCTGCGGCCAGATACCAATTGGTTTTGTCGAATTTGTTTGTCATAAATCACGCTTTCCTAAAAACAAAAATCTTCGAAAACACGAAATTGACAAACATTCCGGCCACGATGCCGCATGCCTGGGCTATAAATTTGTACGGCAGGGTAAAATTCAAAATGACAAGCTTCATAACAACAAGATTTACCCCAAGCCCCACGAGCGAAGCGCTTAAAAACATCAGCCATTTTTTTACCGTCAATGCCGAAGTTCCCGTGTTGCTCAAAAACGTATATTTATGGTTGATGATGTAATTTTGCGTTCCGGCGATTATAAAGCAGCCAATGCTTACCGGAATTTCGGGCAAACGTATTTTGTCCGCAAAAATAAAAAACAACAGTAAATTGGTCAACGTTCCCAGGGTACCGGTAATTCCAAATTTAACAAACTGATGGAATATCCTTTTTATACGCTCATTTCCGTGCCTGTTCATGCGTTCCGTTTTATCTTCCATATTTTTATCAAGGCTTCCAGGAGGATTTTCTTGGACATTTTTGACGTGCCCCGAGTTCTGTCCGCAAACAGTATCGGGATTTCCTTGATCGGGCAACCTGCGCGCCATGCGCGGTACTTCATCTCGATCTGGAACGAATAACCTTCCGAAACGATGCGGTCAAGCCCGATTTTAAGGAGGGCGTTTTTTGTCCACATGTTAAAGCCGCCGGTCAAATCCTTGACCGGGCAACCCAGCACAAGCCGCGCGTACAGCGAACCGCCTTTGGAAATGCAGTTTCGCAGAAACGACCAGCCCTCGACGCCGCCGCCCCGTATGTTTCTGGAACCGATCACGACATCGTGAGTTTTAATTTCGTTAAGCATTTCGGGAATGTATTTTGGGTTGTGCGAAAAATCCGCATCGATCTCCAGGAAAATGTCGAATCCCCTGGAAAGCCCCCACTCGAACGCCGCCAGATACGCTTTGCCGAGTCCCTGCTTTCCGGGGCGTTTGAGGATGTGCAGGCGTTCCGGATGTTTTTCCATCAGGCGTTCGACAATGGCCGCCGTTCCGTCGGGCGAGCTGTCGTCAATCACCAGTACGGAAGCCGGTTGCGATGAGTTTTCGGGCAGATGTTCAAAAACATGAGCGATAAAATGTTCTATGTTTTCCGCCTCGTTGTACGTGGGGACGCAAACCAAAAAATTCATTGCAGGCCTAGTGTATATGGCCGAAAGTTCGATGTCAAGCGGCCAGGATGCGGGGCTTTTCGGCTCATTCCGATCCGGTTCTCCGAAACTTCCTTCCGGATGCGTATTCGGGTTCCTTGTCGAGACAGGCGGACCCTTGACATCGGCCGGGTCCTCCTGTACACTTGCCCTATGAATTTACAGTCGGTACTTACGGAAGAGATTGTCAGCCTTCATTTGAAAGGCACGACCAAGGAAGAGATAATCAACGAGCTGCTGGACATCCTGGAGGCGGCGGGAAAACTCACCGACCGGGAGGCGGCCTTTACCGCCGTGATGACCCGGGAACGGAAAATGTCCACCGGAATGAAGCACGGCATCGCCATTCCCCACGGTAAGAGTAGTACGGTCAGTGATCTGGCGGCCTGTATCGGGGTCTCGGACAATCCGGTTGACTTCGACTCCTTGGACGGGGAGCCATGTCGGATCTTCATCCTGACGATCTCGCCCGTGGAGAAGACCGGCCCGCACCTGCAGTTCCTTGCCGAGGTAAGCCAGCTGTTCAAAAGCGAGGAGAAACGCAGGGAAATCATCGAAGCCGCTTCCGCACGGACGATAATCAGGGTTCTTTCCGAGTAAGCCTCCGTAATGAATTCACCCATAGAGCTTCTTGCCCCGGCCGGTTCCCCCGAAGCGCTCGATGCCGCCGTCGGCGAGGGGGCCGATGCCGTCTACATGGGCCTGGGCAATTTCGGCACGACCTCAAGGGCCGGGAGCTTCACCTACGCCCGTTTCGAGTCCTCCCTGCGCTCGCTGCGGCGGCTGGGCCGAAAAGTCTACGTGGCGATCAACCTCGTCTTCCAGCAGCGCGAGGCCGACCGTATCTACCAGCTCCTGAAGTACCTCTCTTTCCTCCGGCCGGATGCCCTGGTCGTGCAGGATTTCGGCCTCCTTGCGATGGCGCGTTCCGAGTTTCCCGATTTCAGGCTCCATGCGGCGACCAAGATGGGCATCGCCTCGGGCGGGGGCTGCAACGCGCTTTCCCGACAGGGCGTTTCCCGCGTCGGACTTGCCCGCGAGCTCAACATCGACGAACTTAGGAGCATACGCACCAATACCAACATGGAACTCGAACTTTTCGTCCATGGGGCTCAGTGCGTCAGCGTTTCCGGCCTCTGCCTTTTCTCCAGCTTCCTGGGGGGAAAATCGGCCAATCGGGGCCTCTGTACCCATCCATGCAGGAGGAGCTTTCAAAGGGAAGGGGAGGGGCAGGGCGATTCGGGGGGATTTTACTTCAGTCCGGCCGACCTGCAGCTCCTGGATTCCGTTCCGGCCCTTGCCGACCTGGGGATAAACGCCGTCAAGATCGAGGGAAGGATGAAGAGCGCCGACTACGTGGGCACGGTGGTTTCCGCCTACAGGACGGTGCTCGACGCCCTTGCCGAGGGTGGCGAGGCGAGGGTGGCCGATGCCCTGGTGCGGGGCCGGGGAATCCTGCGGGGCGATTTTGCCCGGTCCAAGACGACTTTCTTCCTTAATGACATGCAAAATCTCGATTGGCTGAACCCCGAACAGGACGGCGATACCGGGATAGCCCTCGGGGAACTGCTGAAGGTGCGCGGCGGGGAAGGGCAGCGGGTGGGGTTGATCGAAACGCCGGCCTCCGCCCCCCCCGAGGTCGGCGATTCGGTCCGGCTGCACCGTGCCGAAATTTCCCGCAGGGTTACGCACAAGCTCCTGAGCGTCCGCTCCGTGGCCGAAGGCTGCTGGCTTTCCGTTCCGGACGGTACCGAGGTTGGCGACCGGGTAAACCTTATCCAGGCACGGGGCATTTCCAAACGCTACAAGCCGGTCTGTTCCGGCGATGCCAAGGGCGGCAGAATCCCCGGCTACGAGAAGGCCCCCGAACCTGCCCCCGGTTCGTTCGCCCGACCCGGGACCAAGGGCGGGGAAGCCGGTCCGTCATCCGGCAGGAAACGCTCCGGCCCGCTCTTTCCGGAAGGTCTGTACGTGGCCGTTTCCCAGATCAGGGATCTCTTCGTGGTCCAGTCCTCCAAACCGACCAAAGTGATGCTTCACCTGAAGTCCGGTATGGTAAAAACCCTGCTCGGGGGCGACTCCTCGCCCCTACCTTTCAGGAGGGAGGACATCATTCCCGTGCTCGATCCCTTCCTTCCGGAAGCGACCGCCGAAACCCTCGCCGAGGACATCCCGGAATTGGTCGAGGCCGGCTACAGGACCTTCATGGTGAACAACCCCGGCCACTTTCCCCTTTTCAGGGACTTCCGTTCCGAGGTGCTCCTCATCGCCGGCCCCTGGCTGTACGGCTTCAACGCCTGGGCGCTGTCCTTCGTCGCATCCCTCGGGGCCGACGGCTTTTCCTCGCCCTTCGAGAACAACCGCCAGAACCTGGAACGCACCCTCGGCACCGACAAATCCTTACGGGACAGGTACTTCGTTCCGGTCTTCGCCCGCCCGCCGCTGTTTCGCCTCCGTGCCAACCTGGGCCGGCTCTACGACTTTAGGGCCTTTTCCGACAGCCGGGGCGAACGCTTCGTCCTGGCCAACGACGAGGACGGCTCCCGCGTCTTCCCCGAACGCCCCTTTTCCATCACCGACAAGGTTTCCTACCTTCGGGAAGCCGGCTTCCGCCGTTTTATCGTGGACCTCGGCGGCCTCTCCCTCAAGAAGGCCGACTACAAGGACCTGATGAAGTCCATAGAGAACGGCATTCCGTTGCCCAACATCAGCCGTTTCAACTGGAAGGACGGCTTCTTCAGCGAGGAGGTCGCCAAGGCAAGGCCCGACCGGGAAATCAATCCCGGTCTCGGGCGCAACACCCCGAGGAAACCGCGGTAAAATAGGGGCAGCGGTTTCCTGCGTTCCGCCCAAAAGAATTTATGGATGATTTGTCCTTCCGTATCTTGGTAATGATCGTGTCATGTTTTTTACCTGCTTGAAAACATATCCCGATTTATTTCAATTTTTACATAATCCTTAATTGCCATCATAAACAACCCGGCCGTTTTGCGGGCGGACGATTATCCGCCGTTATGCGGTACTTCCTTCGGCCTTGTTTGCTTCCCCGTGAATCTGATAAAGTCTTTCGCGTTCCGTTATCCGGCAGGACCGGTTTATCGTTACAAAGCAGCCTGCAATTTCATTGTCAATGTTCCTGCATACGGCGTAAGGCCGGCGGTTTTTCGTCGGTTCCGTATCTTGGGATTCAAATTTGTCCGCAACGATTTCAAGTATGCCGTATTGCATTATTTTACCGTTGTCCGTAAAAGGCGTAACACTAGACATCGCGTTTGCTCCGTGCTAGCATGAAACAAATGAAACTTTTGACCGTGGATACGATAGAAAATGCCCGAACCAAGCTGCTGGACTGCCGGAAGGAACTTGCCCGTGAGCGGGTGCCGATCGCCGACGCGCCGGGCAGGATTCTTGCAGACGACGTTACGGCCCATGAGGACGTGCCGAACTTCCGCCGTTCCACCGTGGACGGCTATGCGGCGATCTCGGCGGACACCACCGGCGCGGGGGAAACGCTTCCGGTGCTGCTGCGGCCGGTCGGGACGGTGGAGATGGGAAGGCCGGCGGGATTCGCCGTCGGTTCCGGCGAGTGCGCCTACGTTCCGACAGGCGGGATGATTCCGGACGGGGCCGATGCGGTGGTCATGGTCGAGTACAGCGAAAACCTCGGGGGCGAGATCGCCCTGTACGAAAGCGCGGCGGTGGGCGGCAACGTGGTCCGGATCGGCGAGGACCTGGCAAAGGGCGAGATACTCCTCCGCTCCGGCACCAGGCTCCGCTCCCAGGAAATCGGCGCGCTGGCCGCCGCCGGAATCACCGAGGTCGAGGTTTTCCTCCCCCTTTCCCTCACCGTCATCTCCTCCGGCGACGAGCTGATTCCCCCCGAAGCGACGCCCGAACCCTGTCAGGTTCGGGACATCAATGCGGAAGCCCTGCGGGCGCTGGCCCGGGAAAGCCACTACCGGGTGGTCTCGGTGCTGACGGTGAAGGACGACGAGAAGGCGCTGGAGGCCGCGGTCTCCGGAGCGATGGGGAACAGCGACGTCGTGGCCGTTTCCGGGGGAAGTTCGCAGG
>WQZW01000083.1 GCA_009780545.1 Treponema sp. | reverse complement strand
GAAAAAAGGGGATGTTCTGGAAAAACCAAAAAATAAAAAAATCGTTACCGCAAAGAAAAAAACGGGTAATAATCACCTGGAAGTATTCTCTTCCGAAAATATGGACCCGCCTGAAGAAAACGGGAGTGTCGATCAAGAAAATAGGGAAGAAATAAAAGGCGCAGACGAAAATCCCTGTGAAGACAAATCATTGGCGACAGATACGGTAGAACCAATAACGGAAGAAGGAAAATTGCGGGCATGGTTCTTTAGCGTGGATTGTGATTTTGCGGATATAGCGCACCGTGCAACACTGGAAGGTATAAGAGATAAATTTACGGGTAATGACAGAAAGATGTTGTTTCAGATGGAGGTCTTCTATAGAAGAACTGGGAAATTGCCTTCGTTAAGACAATTGCGTTACGTTAAAGACTTGTATGAAAGATACGTTTCCTTGACATCGGAAGTTTGATACAATGTCTTGTTAACGGCAGGTATCTGTATTGGTGGTATTTTTGCGTGTTGTGGAAATTTGATTGTATTCGGAGGGTACATACCCCGCCCTTTAGGGCGTTAAAAGGGTATGTACCCTTCGAAAATCACCTTACCTAAACAACATACCCCGCCATTCATGGCGGGGTTGTTGATTTTCCGGATGCGCGGCATTCCCTCCGAAAAAAACCTCGGTTTCTCTGACGGCGGACTCCCGCAAGTCCAACCCTGCTTTGTCGGTCCGGTGCCGGAATCGGTCGGCCGGGAATCAGGGGCTTCGTCGGAAAGGCGGGGGGCAGGGCCGCCTTCCGGTCGCCGAGCCCAGCCCCGGTTGGTAGGTCTTTATCTGGGCAAGCCCGGCACGGCGTATGTTCACGATCACCTGTCTCGCGACGCCGTTTGCGGTCTTGCCTCCGGTTCCAGGTTCCACGGCCGAAAGCCCGGCGTTGCCCCCGGAGGCTGCCGGTGTCGGCATTTCCGGTTCCCGCGTACAGCCGCAGAACAGAAGGGCAAGTGCCGCGACCGCCCCCAATGGCATCATGTTTTTCATGGCAACCCTCCTCCTTGCCCTTATCGTACCACGGCCTCCGGCAAATCGCCACCTTCGGGCGAGAAAACCGAGGCCCGCCCTTAAAGCCCGTCCTCGGCGAACATCGCCAGGATCGCCCGCTGCCGTTCGTCCCGTTCCTCCTCGGGGATGGACAGGAGCAGGTAGCGGATCGAACGTCCGCCCACGATCATTCCGTCGCGGAGGAACATCCAGTCGGTGATCCTGTCGGCCCCGAACCGCACCCGCTCGCCCTTGGCCGGCGACCCCGGAAGGACCGGCGCGTTGGACAGCGTGCCGTGGAAGTTCCCGCCGGCAAAGCCGATGTTGCCCAGCCAGACCTGCTCCTCCCCGGCATCCCCGTCCTCGGGACCGGGAAGCCGCAGCTTGACGGCGAAACCGCTTTCCCCCCGCTTCGGGCCGTTCAGGCGGTCGAGGAAGATGGGCAGGGTGGCTCCGGCCGCCTCGGCGATGCGGAGCAGTTCCGTATCGCCGTCCCCGACCAGCACCGTGGGCGAGGGCCTTCCCCGACCGCAGGCGAGGAAGGCGGCCATGACAAGGAAGGCGGCCAGGGCGGCGCGGAACGGCCTCACTACTCGTTCGTGGCCCAGTAGTGCAGTATCCGGCCTTCCCCGTCCCTCATCCTGCCGGAAACTATCATGTAAAAATCGATGACGGCCATGACCAGGGGGACGAAGGCGGTAAAGACCAGCAGGGCCAGCACCAGCATCAGCACCCCGCCCTTGATCCCCAGGTAAAACCTGTGCACCCCGAATATCCCCATCCAGCAGCAGAGAACCGCCGCCGCCAGTTTGCTCTTCCTCGAAAACCCGTTGTCCTGCATACCTTCCTGCATGTTTTCCTCCATAAACGATACTTACGGAACGGATCTATTGTACCCGAAAAGGGAAGGCGCATCCATGCCGCAGGTCAATGCGCCTGCGCCGCCCCGGGCCCGGCCTTCCTGTGCCGGGACAGCGGCATAAGGTGTATGTCGCGCCTGTACTCCGTCTCGGCCCGGAAGACGTTGTCCGCGACCTTGGCCTCCGGGTTCAGCTTCACGCCGTCGAGGATTATCTCCTTGAACTTGTGGTAGCCGGCGCGGTCGATCAGGTGCCCGCCGTGCAGGTACTCAGACTTGTTGTCCAGAACCCACGCACTGAATTTCGGCCAGTTGGCGAACACCTGCAGAAGCACTTCCTCCGTAACCCAGAGCAGGAAGGTCTTCCCCATGCGCGCGTCCTGTTTCCCGAACCTCTTTGGCGCAAAAATTCCGTATTCCTTTTTCAGATCGCACAGAAGCCCGTCGGCTTTTCCGTTCCAAGCCTGAAACCCATGCGAATGCCTCCTTTGCCTGTCCGTCCGGCGGGATTTCCCCTCAATGCTTACGACTGTACCATGGAGCGTATGAAATTGCAAGAATGTTCTAATGTTTTGAAATGAAGCAATTCCGGATGCCGTGCGCCTTCCGCCCGAAAAGTTGCGGAATTCGGCCATGCGCAAAAAAATCGTGCGAAATCCCGAAATCCGTTATATAATCAGGCAAAGGCGAAATACTGGACATACAACGGAGGAATGGTTATGAATAAAACACATTGCGGGCCGTGTGCTGCGGCGCAAGGGAGGGGATAACATGCCCGTCGTAAAGTTTCCCTACGGAACGGGGTACGTCGAATACGACATCCCGGAGCTGCGCTTCAGGGCGGAGCTTGTCTCCAGGATGCATCATTACAAGCCGGAGCATTCCCCGCGGGAACTTGTGGCCCGCGCGCTGGAAAACCCGATCGGCTCGCCGAGGCTCAGCGTTATGGCCGAGGGCAGGAAAAACATCGTGATAATCTGCAGCGATCACACGCGCCCCGTCCCAAGCAGGACGATCATTCCGCCGATGCTTGCCGAGATCAGGAAGGGCAGCCCCGACGCGAAAATAACGCTGCTGGTTTCCACCGGATGCCACCGTCCGACGACCGAAGCGGAGCTGGAGATGAAGTTCGGCGCGGAGATCGTGAAAAACGAAAAAATCGTCGTCCACGACTGCGACAATTCCGAAATGGTCGACATCGGGAAGCTCCCGTCGGGCGGCAGGATAATCGTCAACAGGCTTGCCGTCGAGGCCGATCTTCTTTGCGCCGAGGGCTTCATAGAGCCGCACTTCTTCGCGGGATTCTCCGGCGGCAGAAAGAGCCTGTTTCCCGGCGTGGCAAGTCGCGGGGCGGTACTGTACAACCACAATTCCGAGTTCATCGCGCACCCGTGTTCGCGGACGGGCATCCTCGAGGGCAACCCGATCCACGCCGACATGCTCCACGCCGCGCGCGTCGCAGGGCTCGATTTTATCTGCAACGTCATCATCAATTCCGAAAAGGAAGCGATTTTCGCGGTCGCGGGGGGATCTGGACAGGGCGCACGTCGCGGGCGCGGAGTTCCTCGCCGAAAGGTGCAGGGTCGGGGCCGTTCCGGCGGACATCGCGATCTCCACCAACGGCGGGTTCCCGCTCGACCAGAACATCTACCAGGCCGTGAAGGGAATGACGGCGGCGGAAGCCACCGTCAGGAAGGGCGGCGTGATCGTCATGCTCGCGCGCAGCAACGAGGGGCACGGCGGGGAAATGTTTCACAGGACTTTTAAGGAAGAGAAGAACCTGGAGCGGATGGTCAAAACGTTTATGGACACGCCGAAGGAGGACACGATAATCGACCAGTGGGAGTCGCAGATATTCGCGCGGATTCTTCGGCACGCGAAGGTCGTCTATGTCTCGGACGCGCCGGACGAAATCGTGCGCGACCTTCACATGGTTCCGGCGAGGTCGCTCGGGGAGGCCGTAAGGAAGGCGGAGGAAATTCTCGGCAATCCCGACGCCGCGATCACGGCAATCCCCGACGGAATCGCCGTTATGGTCGTTCCGTAGCGGTTTCGTTGGAAATGCGCCGGCGGCCGTCGGTAACGTCCCTTGAACCGACGGCCGGCCTTGCGGACGGATGCGTGAGGGAATTGGACCTGCCGCCGGTTCGGATTGAACCGTTTGCCGTTTTGTGTTATAGTGCTAGTGATGAACAATTCCCAAAATTTCGCCGTCGGGCAAAAAGTCGTGTACCCCAGCCAGGGCGTTGGAGTGATACGGGCCATCGAGGAGAAACCCTTCAACGGGGCCCAGGTCGCCTACTACATCATCCACATCGAAGCCTCCGATATGACCATTATGGCGCCGGTGGAGAAGGCCGGGGAGCTGGGCATCCGTTGCACGGTCGGGGAGGACGAGGCGATGGAGGCGTTGACGATGATCGGGGAGGAGTTCGAGCCGAATCCCTCGGATTGGAAGCTCCGCTATCAGATGAACCTCGATCTCCTTAAGAAGGGGAGCATCCATTCCATCGCCAAGATCGTCCGGTCGCTGTACCACAGGAGCAAGATCAAGGAACTTCCCATCATGGAGAAAAAACTCTGCGATTCGGCGCAGAACCTCTTCAAGGAAGAGCTTTCCATCGCCCTGAACAAGTCAAAGAAAGAGATCGAGGCGATGATACATGCCCGGCTCGAGGCCCAGGAAGAATGAGCAGACGCCCTGACGGCGTTTCCGGCCCGCCCGCTCGGCATGCGTCGCTGGCGGGGGCTCCGGTCGAGGGGATGGCCGTCGCGGCGATCATCTGCGCCGCCGGCTCCTCGACCCGCATGGGCGGGATCAAGAAGGAATACCTTCCCCTTCCCAACAATCCGAGCGGGCTTACCGTGCTGGGTGCCGTGGTCCGCTCCTTCATGCTTTTGTCCGAGGTCCGGACCATCGTCATCGCCGTTCCGCGTGGCGATCCGGCCACCGGGGAACGGGCCGCGCGTAACGCCATTCCCCCTGCGGCCCTTAACCGCAAGGGCGGCCCCTCGATTCATTTCGTCGCGGGGGGCAAAAACCGACGGGCCTCGGTCTTCAACGCCCTTTCCGCCCTGCCGAAAATATTTCCCGCCGGGGAGGATGCCAAAAACTACGTGCTTATCCATGACGGGGCCCGGCCCTGGATAAGTCCCCGCTTTGTCAGGCGCGTCATCGCCGAACTCCAGAAGTTCCCGGCGGTGGTTCCGGTGCTTCCCCTGTCCGAGACGCCCAAGGAGACGACCCTGCCCCTGGACAACGCCTTTTTTCGGGGCAAAAGCGCCTTTCCGGTGTACGTCAAGACCCACCTCAAGCGTTCCTGCCTGGGCATGGCCCAGACTCCCCAGGGTTTTTCCTATCCGGAAATACTGGCCGCCCATGAGATGGCCGCCGAACACGAAAGGATAATCGGCGGGGAATTTACCGACGACGCGGAGATATGGGGGGCCTTCCACGGCTCGGTGGCGGTGATTCCGGGCGACGCGAAGAACCGGAAGATCACCTATCCGGAGGACCTGGTATGATCCGGGTGGGGATCGGCTACGACCTGCACCGCCTTGTCAGGGGCAGGCCCTTCATCCTTGCCGGGATCAGGCTGCAGGCAAAACGGGGCGAGCTTGCCTATTCGGACGGCGACGTCCTGGCCCACGCCGTCTGCGACGCCCTCCTCGGCGCATCCGCCCTGGGCGACATAGGCTCGCTGTTCCCGCCTTCCGACGAACGGTGGAAGGACGCGGACTCGATGCGGATGCTCGCCTCGGTGTACGACCTGGTCCGCGAACGTGGCTGGAACCTGGTCAACCTGGACTGTATCGTCAACTGCGAGGAACCGAGGATACTGGACTACCGGGACGAGATCCGGGCCAACCTTGCCCGTGTGCTCCGGACCGAGGCGGACCGTATCTTCGTGAAGGGAAAGACCGGGGAGGGAGTGGGCAAGGTGGGGAAGGGCAGGGCGGTCCAGGTCTGGGCGACCTGCCTCTTGGATAATCCGGAGAAGGAAGCATGAAAACTGAGGGGAAGGCGGGCGGATCCACGGACTGGGATGCGGTCTATGCCGCCCTCAGCCTCTGGCGCGAGGGGCTGGGTGCCGGGGAAGGACAAAAGGAACCTTCGGTGACGACCATTGCCGAACGCTACCGGAACGATCCCTGGGCCGTCCTGGTTTCCACGATCCTCAGCCTGCGGACCAAGGACGAGGTTACCCTGGAAAGCTCCAAACGGCTCCTTGCCCGCGCTCCGGGGCCGGCCGAACTTGCCGCCCTGCCGGAGGAGGAGGTCGCCGCCCTTGCCTACCCGGCCGGCTTTTACCGGAACAAGGCGGCCAGCCTGAAGAAGATAGCCGACATCCTCCTTGCAGAATACGGCGGGCAGGTCCCATCGGAAATGGACGCCCTGCTTGCCCTGCCCGGAGTCGGCCGCAAAACCGCCAACCTGGTCCTCATCGAGGCCTTCGACCTGCCGGCGATCTGCGTGGACGTCCACGTCCACCGCATTTCCAACCGCTGCGGCTGGCTTTCAAGCAAAACCCCCGACGAAACCGAAATGATCCTCAGGCGGATACTGCCCGGCAGATACTGGAAGGGCCTGAACGCCCTGTTGGTACTCTACGGCCAGAACCTCTGCCGGCCAGTGAGTCCGTACTGTTCGAGGTGCGTCATCGTCGGGCATTGCCGGAAAGTGGACGTGGGACGGAGCCGGTAGGCCCAATCCGCCGAAGGCGGATTGGGCTATGGAGAATCGACATCCTCCGTAGGAGGATGTCGATTCTCCACGCATTGGTTGTGGGAAAAAGTTTTGGGAGGATATGGTAGGATGAT
>WQZW01000082.1 GCA_009780545.1 Treponema sp. | reverse complement strand
AAACTCGAGGATGCGCTGGTGCGGATCGGGCGTCTGGAAAGCTATATGGGGGGATTGTAGTGCGAAAACCCATGACCGAAGATGAAATGCTCCGTTTGAAAGGCGTGTACCTGGCTCCCTACATGCAGCTTGCCACGGCCCTCATCGGCAAGACCAGGTACGGCGGCGGCAACATGTTCCGGCACCAGATCGACACGATGGGCATCCTCATCGACTACGGCTACATCGATTCGGTGCTGCTGAAGGCGGCGATCGTCCACGACCTTATCGAGGACATCCCGGACTTCAACCACAACCTCCTGCTGAACATCGACTTCGAAAGCCACAACGTTTACGAACTGGTGCTGGAGGTAACGAGGATCCCCAACGAACCCAAGCCGGATTTCCTCGACCGCATCCGCCACACCGGCTCCCGCAACGCCAAGATCCTCAAGGTCGCCGACCGTATCTCCAACATGGTCAGCCTCGGCTTCGTCAACAAGACCGGCTTCGTGGAGCGTTACACCGAGGAAACCGAAAAATTCGTCTTCCCCATCGCCGACCTCGTGGACAAAACCATGCTCAAGGAACTGCAGACCCTGGTCGAATCCCGGCGCCGCTACCTCGCCGACTTCAAGAAACTGAAATCCGAGGAACTGTATACCGACTCCGCGGATTTTTTATAGGTTGCGGAGTCGGAATTCGGAATAGGAATCATGAATTACTACGGTTGAAATCCGAAAGGGCCGGCAGACGGCGAAGCCCCGGGTAAGCTTCCCGCCGCCGGCGTTCAAGTTTGCCGGCTAAGGCCCAATTCCCGTCAACCAATGCGTGGAGTTTTGCTTCGCAAAACTCCGAGTCCAATCTGCCGAGGCAGATTGGACCGTTCTCAATAAATGTCCGAATCCCCCGGACTCCGGGCGAGCCTGAAGCCGATTACCCAGTTCGCACTGCCCGGAGTCGCGCTGTTCCTTACCACGCTTCTTACGTTGCCCACGGCGTTGTTCCAGCTTCCGCCCCGCCGTATCCGTTCGGTGCCGCTTGCCGGCCCGCGGGGATTGTCGTAGGCCTCGATTGTCGGCTGGTCGATGATCTCGCGGTAGGAGGCTAGGGGATCCCAGCACCATTCGGAAACGTTGCCGCTCATGTCGAACAGGCCCAGGGCGTTGGGCGCCCTGGTTCCCACCGGATGGGTCTGGCTTCCGGCGTTGGTCGTAAACCAGGCCACGTCGGTGGCGACGTTGCTGCCGGCATGGGTAAAGTTGCCGGGCGACCCGTGCCCGCCCCTGGCGGCAAACTCCCACTCGGCCTCGGTGGGCAGGCGGAACCCGTCCCGGTTCCAGTCCACGGTAACCGTCGCGCCGGTGATGTTGGTGATGCCCATGGTAACGCCGGTCACGACCCCGGTCAACGTATACACTTCCTGCAGGCCGATATGCCCGTTCGTGAAGGCATTGGCGAAGGCCAGGGCGTCGTACCAGGAAACCCGCTCCACCGGCCGGTTCGCCACCCCGGCCTGGAACTGGCTGGGGTAGCGGGAGACGGTGTAGGTATTGCCCTCCATTACCTCCGCGAACAGTTCCTGGGTAACCTGATGCCGGCCCAGGTAAAAGCCGTCCACGGTGACCACCCTTGTCGGGTAGGAGTGGAGGACCGCCGGGCTTCCGCTCACCCCGGAATCCCCCATCACGAAGCTCCCCCGGGGCACCCAGACCATGCCCTCGTTCGGACGCACCCACCGCGCGTACAGGGTGATGTCGGCATTGATGCCGTCGGCGAAGTTCCAGGGCAGGAAGCTTGCCGGAGTGCCGGAATCGTCGCCGCTGTAGTCCCAGCGGAGGAAGGCCCAGCTGGTCCTGTCCGACGGGGCAAGGGCCGGCATGAAGGGTTCCAGGGCCTTTCCCCCATGGACCACCCGCTGCTGCTCCGGCTGGGGATGGGCCGCATTGCCCGACGGCATCCGTAGCTCGAAGTTTACGTCGTAAACGGCGTCCTCCCACTTGGCATGGAGCGTCCTTGTGAGGAAGACCAGGTCCATGTCGAAGTTCCATTCGTCGGTAAGCTCCCAATCCCGGAACCAGCCTACCAGGAATTTGCCCGGATTGCTGACCGTGGGCCTGAAAGCCCGTTCCCCGTAGGCCACTTCCTGCCTCGGCGGTTGGGAGGCGTCGACCGAGTGGGTATCGAAGAACACGAAGTAGATGTTGGGCACCCACTTGGCGTACAGGTACATGGGGTCCACGCCCGGAGCCGCATCCGGAATCTGCACCCGGTCGGTATTGAAGTTCCACTGCCTGCCGTAGGAAAGGTCCGTGAACCAGCCCTCGAAGGAATGCCCCTCCCGAACCAGCGGGCCCGGATCCTGAATCACCCCGAAGCTGACCGGGATGGTAAAGTGGGTACGGGTAAGCTCGATGCCGTTGGCCCGCGTGCCGCCGTTTACCTGCAGGACGACGGTCCGGGTCTGGTAGGAGGACCACCTTGCGTACAGGGTCATCGGCCCGATCACCGGATCGTTGGCAAAATCCCAGAGCCGGCCCCAGATCTCGTCGGTGCCGTCCTCGGTGTGCCAGCCGGCAAAGCTCCTGCCGTCGCCGGCTATCGGGTTGACCGGCTCCACCACCCTGCCCCGGTCGGCAATCGTCTGCGAGGCGACCGCGACCGTCGAAGGAGCTGCCTCGAAGTTCACCGTGTGCGAGACCGGCGCCGCCGCCCACTTTGCCTTCAGTACGATGAAACCGTCGCCGTTGACGTCGTCCTCCGGTCTTACCCCCCGGCTTTCCACCTGCCAGATTCGGTCGTTTTCGTCGAACCAGCCGACGAAACCGTCGTTGCCCCGTGTCATGGGGAGCAGCCGCCCGACTACCCCGCCCCAGGCAATGGGAAGGTCGCGGGGTTCCGGGCTGCCGCCGGAGGAGTCGAAGCGCACCACGCCGAAGTTCGCCCCGCCGCCGCCGTTTCCGTTTCCGGGCGGCCGGGGATACCATCGCTCGCCTTCCTCCCACCACCTTTCCATGATGGGGTTGTAGCAGGTGGTGAAGGCAACGGAGGCAACGGCCAGAAGGATCAAAAGTTTTTTTCCGGTATTCATACCCAGCTCCTTTTTATCGGGGGACGCTCAATCGTCCGCTTCCTCGTCAAACTGCTTGATGATCAGCTCGACCCGGCGGTTTACGTTCCAGTGGTCGTGATCCCTGGCCAGGACCCTCGCGCTGCCATGGCCTATGACCACGATCTGCCTTTCCCGCACGCCGAGTTCCCCAAGGAGCCGCCCGACCTCCTCCGCCCGACTCCGGCTGAGCCGCAACAGGTCCTCAAGTTCCCCCTCCTCTCCGGTGACGGGATTGGCATGCCCCTCGATCCGCACGAGGAGCTCCGCGTTGTCCTTCAAGGTTTGGGCGACGACGGCGAGAACCAGGTCGTTCAGGGCCATCGCGTCGCCGTCGATGCCGGAGTTGTACTCGGCCAGGTCGGGCCCGAAAAGCACGTACTCGACCTGGGTGATGACGATCCGCCTGACGACCTCCTCGGCCGGCAACGTCCTTACCACCTCGACCTTGTGCTGTTTGAAAGGAAACTTCCTGCCGACGGTGACGGAAATCCCCGATATGAAGGGATAGCCGACACGCACCGAAGGTTCGATGTGCCAGGAAGCGTTCAGGGGGATGCTTGCCCCGAGGGTGCCGTCAAACAGGACGGAGCCCCGGGTGCGGGTAACGTCCGAGCCTCGGTAGGCGGCAAGGATGCCGACCCCGGCCTGGAGGAAGAGGTTGTCGATATGCCGCCAACGCGGCCGGAGGAAGTTCCAGCGGAGGTACGCCTGGCTTTCCAGGGCGACGATGTCGTCGCTGCTGAAGCTGATCAGGTTCTTGCTGCCCAGCATCAGGTGCGGGGAAAGGGCGAAGCGGGGATCGAGGACCAGCCCGAAGGAAATGCCGTCGACCAGGATGTAGTTGGTCGAAAGCCCGCCGTCCAGGGACCAGAACCTCTGATAGGGAACCGGTTCGGCGGCCCGGCCCTCCGTTTGAGGTTCCCCCTGGGCCTGAAGGCCGGCGACCAAGGTCGGAAACAGGAAAAGCGAAACGAGACACTGCCGTACGTTGTTTGTCAGCCCCACGGATTCCCCCTTGAAGCCTAAAACCGTTCGGATGATGGCCAAAAGCCAAAAGGCCGTCGGTTTTTCGGCTACTATAAAATAATCAGCGGGGAAGAGGAGTCAAGTGAAAGCGTGCGGAGTTGGGTCCGTGCTTTGCGGAGTACGAGGTCGCGGAGAGGGGATTGGGCCGGCGGGGACGGACGGGTGGAGGGAACCGGCCTGCCGACGCAGGCCCGACTCCCTCCGAATCCGGCCCGGCCGGCGATTTCGCGGGATTTTCCCTAGAACATGAAGCCGATGCCGGCCTTGAGCAGGAGGCCATGGCCGAACGTGAGGCCCAGGTCGGAATCTCCGCCGACGGGGAATGCGGCGCCGTAGATCAGGTGGGTTCTTAGGAAAGTGCTCTCGCTGAAGAAGAAATCCATCCCGATGCCGGCACGAACCCAAATGTCATCCCACCATACCCATCCCTCATAGTTATCGGTGCTCAGGCTTAGCTCGAAATCGGTCCCGAGGGTGGGGAAGAATACCAGCGTTTCGGACACCACGATGGGGTACTTCCAGTAAAGACCGAACTGCAGTGCCCCGGCGGCTTCAAGGGCAAGATCGCTCCCCGTAAGGGTTTCGCTCTCCTTGTCCATCGTTAGCTTCAGGCTCGTGGGGTTTTTGTACAGGAACCCAAGGTTCAGTTCCCAGTTCTGCCCCAATCCGAAGAAGGCAAATCCCCCGTAGCCGGCCCGCTTCATCGTCCAGTCCGTCGTCCAGCTCGTCTTGCCGGAATTACCGTAGTAATCGACGCCGTAATCGACGTAATCGATCTGCCCCGACGTGCTGCCCGTGTTGAACAGGACTCCGAATCCGGCCGCCTTGTCCATGGCGAACGCTCCCGATGCCAGTACCGCAAGACACAGTACGGACGCAATAACTCTCCTCATACCTCTACCATCCTTCGCAAAATTTCTTCCGCGGGAAACTCCCGCGTTCAAACCCAAGGTAACCGGAACCTAGAATGCCTCGGACGCGGCCGCGATGATTTCGGCCGTCTGCACGTTCAGGGCCTTCGCCCTAAGCCTCCGCGTCGAGCCGCTTCCGCCGATGCTCCCGGTGATCACGATCGATGCGCCCAGCATCTTTCCTATGGAAACGGCGGAATTGTCGTCCACGTCGCCTGATAGCTGGAAGTTGGCCTCGGACCGCACCTGGTCCAGACTCCGGCGGTCCACGACCCGGTATCTCCTGGCATCGACCAGCAGGAAGACGACTTCCTCGATCACGAACTCGGCCATGTCCTTGTCGCTGCTTGCCATGCTGAGCACGGCCAGCGTCGCTCCCTCCGGAATGCTCGACTCCAGGGCGGCCACCGCCCGGGACACGGCTCCTTCCAGCCCGCCCTGCGCCTGCCCGCCCGACTGTCCCCTGCCGGCGAGGGGATTGGTCAGCCCCCGTCTGGGTGCCGGAGCCTGTTGCCTCGGGGCCGGAGGGGCAACCGCGACCGGAGCCCCGCCGCCGCCCAGGGCGTAGTTGCTCTCCGCCGCCAGGCTGAGCAATGCCCCGTACCGCGTCTTGACGACCACCGTGGTAACGCTGGAGCTGGAATTGACGTCCAGCCGCTTCTTGGATCCGATCGCCCACCGGCCGGTCCTGGCGTTCGCCGTGGTTTCGGCCGCCTCGATCACGTTCTGCCCGTTAAGGACGATGATCTTCTCCGCGGTGCCGGGAAACATGTGGGCCATCACCGTCCCGTTCACGAAAATCGCCAGATCCTTGGTACTGTCCCCCGCATCGATGATGATCTCCGACTGCCCCGATCCGGCCGTCCTGTTCGGATCGTTGGGCCCGACCAACCTCGCCTGGGCCTGCAGGCCCGCCACGAAGCCCAGTCCCAATGCCGCCACGACGACGCCCGAAATCACTTTCCTCATGTCTTCCCCCTTCGTCCGATACCTGCAAACCCGACTTGCCGTCGAAATGCGGTATTTCCACAAAATTTCGGCTATAACCACAAAAAAATCAGGGTAACGGCCGTATCAAGGCACGCTGACTTACCAATATTGAACTTAACTGCCAACCACCGTAACAGTATCTATTATCAATGATACATTGTCAAGTGCCAGTATTGATACACTATGAAGAAATAATGGTATCCGGTGAAAGTAATTCCGTGCCGCTGAAGGCTTATCTGTCGGCCAACATCAAGGCCAGGAGGGAAGCCCTGGGCATAAGCCAGGAACGGCTTGCGGAGCTTGCCGACGTGTCCGTGCAGATGGTGCGGCGAATCGAGGGCCGCCGCACATGGGTAAGCGACCGGATGCTCGCCAATCTTGCCGAGGTCCTCGGCGTTTCGGCCTTCCAGCTGCTGATTCCCGCCGGCGCCGTCAACCTTCCCTCCGATCTCTCCCTCCTCTCCGGCATCCTGGACAACCTCAAGCGGAACATCCGGGACGACATCAACCGCCGCTTCGACGCCCTTGTCTCGGATGTGCCGCCCCTCCCGGAAAAACCCGAAAAAGAGGATGCCCCGGAAACGGCCGCCGAAGACGGATGCCCGTACATGGATTCACGGGAGCGGCCTCCGGGAATCGGCCCGGAATCCCCGCTCCCGTAGCCGGCTACGACGGTAAACGCGCGGAGAATTGGCTTTTGGCCGATTGGACCCTATTGCATAAACTACTATACTGTTGTATAGTAGTTT
>WQZW01000081.1 GCA_009780545.1 Treponema sp. | reverse complement strand
TCCATGGAAAGGCAGTGGGCAAGGGGACATTTTGTGGCGGCTTCCCGGGACGGCAAGCTGGTGGTTATCGGAGTGGCAAGCCGGGGCACGAGCCCGAACCGGGAAGGCGAAATCGAGGTCGCAAAAATTGATGCCGCCCGTAAAGTCGCGATGTTTCATCAAATGGCCGGAAAGTCCGAGCACATGTCCGTGGAAGACCAATCGGGCGTAACGGTAAACTCGTCGAACAGCCTGGGAACGACCGTCGATCACGAGCAGTTCATAGAACTGTTGCGGTTTGACCGGGCCCGCGACGTCGTGGTTCACGATGGGGGGACGCTGGTGCGTTTCACCTACGAGGCAAAAACGGTTCGGGTGGGCGCCATTTTGGGAAAGGACGCGGGAGGCCGCCCCGTCTGGACGCGAAGCCGGAACCTGCCCGAAATCCCGGGATATACCGTCGCGGTCGGGTTTGCCCAGACGAGCGGATTCCTGCGGGATACCGTGATGAGATCGGCGGAAAATGCCGCGGCGCGAATTATCGCAAGCAACAACACCGTGGGCGAATTGGCCGAATATTTGAGCAGCGAGGACGGTTATTTTGCGAAAACCCTCCTGGTATCCGAAGGGAAACTGGAGGATTTCAGGATTCTGGAATTCTGGATCGAGCCGGAATATGGGCACGTGTACACTTTGGCAATCGCAAGGTTCGTTCGGTAGCCCGCCGATTTGTGGCGGCATCGGGCTGGCCTACACGGTGAAATTTTAAGGACATTGTTAAGGAGGGAAAAATGAAGAAACTTGTTATCGCGATAGTATTGCTTGCCTGTTTTGCCGCATCCGTTTTTTCGCAGCAGGCCAAGTTGGGCAAACTGGGCGTCCTGCCCTTCACCGGCGGCACGGCCAGGGAGGGCGATCTAATCGCCGAATTCTTTCTGGAGCAGAACAACCTTCGCAACCTCTATACCGAAGTAGGCACGCGGACAATGGCACTGAATACCATATTTGAAGAATTGAACATCCAGCGGTTTTCCGACCTTACGAATCCGGATACGATGGCAAGCATCGGCAAATTACTCAGCGCCGATTACGCGCTTTCCGGTACCATAACCAAACTGGGCGACAGGAATCTTTTGATCGTATGGATCGTCGATACCACGTATTTCGTCCAGACGGCGGGGCATTACGTTACCTACGACAACATCGAGGAAATCAGAGGGCTCGTGCCGTCGATTTCCGCAGGTCTGGTAAGCTCCGCCTCAAGGCAACGTGCCGCCGACCTTCCCGCCCTCGCCGTCTTTCCCTTTAACAACGAGGACACGGAGATAAGCGCACAGGCCGCCGAAACGTTGGCGCAGATACTGAGCATCGAGATGCTGAAATCCGGCAACTACAATGTGGTGGCCCGACTTTCCATAATGCAGACGGCGCTTAGGGAGCAGGGTTTTCAGATGGACATGAATACCGACAAAGAAAGCAGGACAACGTTGGGAAAGGCCCTGAACGCAAAGCTGGCACTCGGCGGCAATATAACCGGACTCGGATCGGATAAATATATCTGGGCGCAGATACTTGACGTGGAAAGGGGCAATACGGTTACCGCCAAAAGTGTGGAATACCGGGATATCGACGACTGCATAGACTTGATGGGGGAGCTGGGATTGCTCTTAACGGATTCCGGCAAAGCGAGCGTTCCGAACAGGTGGGACTCCGTGTCCATAGGTCTTGGTCTTGGGGGCCACACCGCGGCAATCGCAAGCAACGGCACGCTATGGACCTGGGGAAGCAACGACCGGGGCCAGCTTGGTAACGGCACCACAACCGGGCGCGACCTTCCGGCACGCATCGACATGAAGACCAGTTGGGCGAGCGTTTCCGTAGGCGAGGCCCACACCGCGGCGATACGCACGGACGGCTCGCTCTGGTCCTGGGGGTGGAATTCCAAGGGACAGCTTGGAGACGGCACCACCACGTCCCGCAACGTTCCGGCACAGGTAGGTACGGCGAAGGACTGGGTTATGGTCTCGGCGGGCAAGGAAAATACCGCGGCAATACGCAAGGACGGTACGCTCTGGGTCTGGGGATCGAGTGCCAACGGATATCTGGGCAACGGCGGGGGGCGGGAGCAGCACGAGCCGGTTCGGGTAGGAACCGCCACCGACTGGGCCTACGTTTCGGCAGGGGCGAATCATATCGCGGCGATACGAAAGGACCGCTCCCTTTGGGCCTGGGGCCTCAATTCCAAGGGGCAGATCGGGGACGGCACGGCTACGACCCGCAACGTCCCGACACTCATAGGGGATGCAACGAACTGGGCCTCCGTCTCCGCGGGCGAATTACACACGGTTGCCGTACAAACGGACGGCAGCCTTTGGTCATGGGGAAGTAATGAACATGGGCAGCTTGGTGATGGCACGACGACAAATCGCAATGTCCCGGTAAAAATAGGACCGCTTTATACGTGGACGTCCGCCTCCGCCCGCGGTAACCACACGGTGGGAACAAGAACGGACGGTAGCTTGTGGTCATGGGGCTTGAACGGAAGCGGGCAGCTTGGAATTAATACCGTTGATAGAAAAACCTCTCCCGAACAGATAAAAGAGCCGAAGGATAATTGGCGTTCCGTCGTAGCGGGCCAGGCTCATACCGCCGCGATACAGGCGGACGGCTCGCTTTGGACCTGGGGGAACAACCAAAATGGACAACTAGGCGACGGTACCAGGTTACGCCGTACCGTTCCCGCTCAAATTGGCGACGAACAAACCCAAATCGGTTATGCCCTGCAACGGGCCGGGCAGAACATGACCCAGATCAATACCCGTGTTAGGGAAGCCGAAGATGCCGCAAAAGGGGCAAACTCGTCGGCTATGTTCGCGGCAACGGAGCTGAACGAGGCGAAAAAGAATGCGGAAGGAGTTCCCTCGGCCAGAGGCGCATTACAGCAAGCCGAAATTGCCGCAAGGCGACTCGGGAACTTTTTGACCCAGGCAGAGACGGAGTATTCGAAAGTTAAAGGGATAGCCGACGACGCACGGAAGATTCTTGACGATGCGCGTACCGCGGCCGGCACCATAGATGCCATACGCGAAGCCGAGACCAAACTGCAACGGAAATTAAATGAGGCCACGAATGCGGTGACGGCCGCAACTACCGCGCGGTCTGATGCGGCAAGCGCTTTGTTTACCGTAAGGGCTGCAACGAGCAACGTAATTAAAGAGCGGGATGCAGCACAAGCCGCAGCGGAAGCCGCAAAGAATGCGGCCAGAAAAAACAGGTATTGGAGCGCGGGCGTCGCGGTCGGCAGTTCTTTTTCGCAGCCGTTACTTGCGGCCGTTCCGCAAATAACGTTGGCACCTTTTGAGCGGTCGTTTTTCAGGTTCGGTTACGAGTTCGGCTTTTTCGGCCTTGACGAAGGTCCCGGCTTTTCTTCGATGTACCCGTTCGGGCAGTTCGCACTTTTCGCCCCGCTCGGGATACGCGGCGGCTGGTTCGTGGGAGCCGGGGCGGGGGCCTACCTAAACCGGGGCGCATCCGCCATTAACTTCAACGAAATAAGCGAAATCGTTCCCACCGTGGAATTTACCTCCGGCTTCCTGATCGGGAATTTGGTCGAAATTTCCTACACGCTAAGGACAAGCGGCCTGTCGGCGGATTTCCCGTTTCTGGAATTCTTGTTTCCGTTGGATCACAGGGTTTCGATAGGTTTCGTGTACCGGTTTTTCAGGGCAAAGGGCGAATAGGCAACACGGCGGACGGCATTTTGCGGAAGGCCGACGGGGAGGCAACGGATGTTTCACAAAAAATCGTTTCTATTTTTGGCGTTCGGCCTTTTGGCCGCCTGCCTTGTCCCGGCGTTGACGGCCTGCGCTTCCGCCGGCGCGGCAAGTCCGGTTCCCCCCGCCCGGAAAAACGCGCGCCCGGAATGGACGCGCGGCGGCGACAGGCATCCCATGTTTCCCGAAAGCGCCTACCTTACCGCCGTCGGCTCGGGCGACTCCAGGCAATCGGCGGAAAGGAACGCGCTGGAAAACCTTGCCGGCAGGTTCAACATGGCCATACATGTCGACGAGCGGACGAGGGAGCGGTACTGGCACACAATCGAGAACGGCGACATCCATTGGAAAGAAAACATAGACATTCTCGGCTATTTCGACAAACGTTCCGGCGTCGATAACCTTATCGGAGTCAGTATCGAGGATTCCTTTCAGGACGACGGCGGTACTTTTTTCGTACTGGCGGTTCTGGACAGGAAAAAAACCATCGAGGTGTATTCCGACATCATAGAGAAAAAACGGAAAGAGATCGACGATCTTACCCGGCCGGATGCGGCCGAGAGGAATCCCTTCGAGGGCGTCGACAACTTTCGGAAGGCCGCAGTCCTTGCCGACATGAACCCAAGCTATGCCGCGGTGCTTTCGGGCCTGGGTGCGCAGGTGCCGCCGGGACTGCAGAGCGGGAACGAGCTCAGGCGGAAGGCGGACGAGATACGAAGGGCGATCACCATAGGGATAAACGTAAGCGGGGACAGGGACGACATGGTACGGGCCGCTTTTGCAAAGGTCCTGACCGGCCTTAACTTCAAAACCGTCGATTCCGATCCCGGCTACGTTCTCGAGGTGAGCGTAAACGTAACCCTGGAACGGAAGTTTAACAAGCCCCTCGACAGGGACATCACCTGGGCGGACCAGACCCTGCTGGCCGAACTTAAAAATCCAAGGACGGGAGAGGGTTTGCTGACCTACAAAATCAAAGACAACAGGGAAGGCGATCCGGTAGAATCGGAAGTCTTGGACTGGGTTTTCCGCAATGCGGTTCGGACGATCGACCGCGAGTATGCCGACAAACTTTCCGGCTACCTTGCCCGGGTCATGCCGGAGGGATAGGCGGCGGCCCGGCGGAACGGCTTTTACCCCGCGCCTTTATCCGGCAACCGAAACCAACCGGCCAAAAACCCAAAATCACTCAGCTATTGCTTGACATTTATCGCAATTCCCAATAAATTGTTACAAACAAGGACATAAAAATGACACATGAACAGCTCCTGGACGAGATGGATATGGAAGACGGTTTGCTTGAGGAACCGGACTTTTCGGTAGCGGCCGAGGAACCGGAGGACGAGGATACCGCCGACGGGGAACAGGAACCCGGCGGCGAGGTGGAGAACGACCTTGCCGTACAGAGCTTCCCCGAGGTAACCAAACGGTTCGAGCCGATTCCCCATCGGTTTTTCGACGATCCGCCGGCCTACTACAAGGCCGCCCTCAAGGACGAGCCGGAGATCGCGGCCCGGGTGCATACCCTGCTGCAGAAGTACATCACGGCGACTGATCCCAAGGACCGCAGCGTCTACCGGCCCCAGATCATCTCCGCCTACTGGGAATTCCTTCGGGGGGTGGCAAAAAAGGCTCCGGGCAACCTGCCGGAGGCCAAGAAATACCTGCTCCGGTTCAACCTGCTGCACCCGAACTTCATCAAGCCGGAAACCAAGGGTTTCTTTGCCAAACTGGTCGCCGCCAACGAACTGAACCAGCCGATCTACTACCTCGACGAGTGGTTCAAGGCCGTGGGAACCGGCCAGGTGAGCGCGTCCAGCACCGACGAGGTGCGGGTTGCCCAGGGCAATACCAAGATGAAGCTCCAGCAGCTGGCCGAACGGGCCGGCGGAAAACTGGAAGGGGCAAGGGCACTCCTTCTGGCAAAAACCCACCAGAGGCGGGAGCTGGAGGCGGGCATGATGGCCCACATCAAAACCGCCACCGCGCATTATCCGGCGGAAAGGCTGCCCGGCGTTTCGCAGGGCTACAACGACGGCCAGCGGCGGGCCTTCCTCGACGTGCAGGAGCACATCAAGGAACTGCTCAAGTGCGACCGGGAACTGGCCGTCCTGTTCAGGGACCACGACCAGGCACATTCGGACCTAAGCTCGCTGCGCACGAAGATCGAGGCCAGCGGCAGCGGGGACGCCGTCCTGGACCTGCAGTCGGTGGACACCGAGTTCGACACGATACGGCAGACGGCGAAGATGACCGTGGGCAGGCAGGGCAACCACTACCCCATCCTGGTCAACGAGTACTTCCACTGCGGGCCGAACAACGTGGCCTTTCGGGAGAACATCATCGAGATGCTCGCCCGCATCGAAAGCATAGACCCGGAAGTGTTCTGCCGGACGTACAAGAACAAGCTCAACCGCATCGTTCCCTACGTCGTCCTCATCCCTTCCTACGGCGATTCCGGGATGTGCTGGGAGCCCTTCGACAAGCGGAACCGCGCCACCAGCCGGGGCCGCATCTTCATCCCCATGTACCCGAAAAACCTCTACGCCGCCGTCCTTTCCGCCGTTGCCGACCTCCGCTGGCAGGTGGCCAAGGAAAAGGCCTCCTATTACTGGATGGAGGAGGGCATGACGGGCTACTACTACCAGTGGTTCCTCTCGCAGAAGCTCAAGGGCGACATCAAGGAATTCTTCGTCAAGGACTACATCCTGTGGATGACCAAGGAGGCAAACGGGGTGCAGGCCGTGGACAAGGCGGTCCGCGGCGCCTTCTGGCGGCACATCCCCTTCTCGCAGGAAGTCAAGGAAAAGCTCCGCAACCGCAGCTACGTCTACCAGGAACTGTACCAGCGCGACCTGAACCGGGCCATGTCCGATGGCTATTGAGATAAAGATCGGGGACGGAAACCAATCCGGAATCTTGGAGGGGGGCCAAGCCCCCCTTCACTCCGGCCAAAGGTTGCCGCTTTGCGGCAACCTTCGTCCTCCGTTACCCCCCGAGCGGGGCGCTGCCCCGCAACGCCCCGCATTT
>WQZW01000080.1 GCA_009780545.1 Treponema sp. | reverse complement strand
GCTCAAAAACGGCTATCTGTATACGGTTACCCTTACCCTCAAAACCGGAGGAAATCCCGGCGTTGCCGGGGATTACACGGCCTGGCTTGTAGAAACCGGGGCCATGAATAGTGACGATCTTTTGATCTCGCAATAAACGGTTTTCCGGCCGCCCGTTTTTTTCAGGCGGACGGCCGGATTTGCGCGCGGTACCATAAAGGAGCATTTCATGAAAACCGTCGCCCGGTCTTTTTTCCCGGCATTCCTCTTGGCGTCGCTGTTCGTCTCCTGCGTAAATCCGGATGACGGAACCGATGGAGGTGAGACGGATGGGATAAAAAAAGGGAAGGTTGTCTTTTTCAACGAATCCAGCTACACGGTAAAGGTGCACCGCGACGCGTTCAGCGGACCGGTGATCACGGAGCTTTCTTCCGGCTCGTCAAAAACCGTCGATGTCCGGGTTAGCGACGCGCATGGGTTTGGCACGACCTTTTCCGTCGAGTACCTGTACAGGATAACGGATGGATTCGATGCCGATAGCGGCACTATCTTTGCAAGCGGCCTTGATTTCAACGTGCAGATCAACCGGGTAATCGAGGAAAACAAAAGCATAACGGTTCAGATACCGCAACCGCAGGAACTTGAGTTCAGGGTAGCTTTCGTTAAAATTCTAAACGCGCACAATTTGCCCGTCGAACTCAGGTATTACGGCAGGGTACTCAGGCAGGCGGGTAACGATCTGTACGTCGTGGCTCCGGGCAAAACCGGTATCTATAAGCTCGACGACATACCTGACGACAAGCCAATTTTATACGAAGGGCTCAATGTGGTTTCGACAATGGAAAGTACGGGCATTGCAAGCTTTACCGCAAAAAACGGCGTTATCTACAGTTTTACCTACAACGGAAAGTCGGTAACGAAAACAGGGGAACAGACAATCGTTTTCAACTGATTTCAACCAAAGGAGAGTGAAATGAAAATGACGAAAACGTTTTTTGCGGCGGCGGTTTCCGCCGTCCTGCTTTCGGCTGTCTTTGCCGGATGCGATGATCCGGGAGAAAAGACGGTCAAAGTGAAGAACAATTCCTCGTACGGGATAACGAGCGTCTATTGGGAGTCGTACAGCAATAGGAGCAACTCTGCGAACACTATCGATGCCGGCAAAGAGGCAACACTGACTGTTATTTCTGATTTCCCTTCTGAATCGGGTTGGGTTTATTTCAGTGTAAATAATGGAACGCTGAATCTGCGAACGATTTCAGAGGTCTATTTTAACAGTGAAATGGTCATCTCGGATGGCACCATGGTTAGGCCTGTCTCAGGGTCGGGCAGCGGGCCTCTTTCGAATTATGCCCGTCCGCCGACAGACGCGACGCTGACCATAAAGAACGAGTCCTCGTATGAAATAACCGGCGTACTATGGAACGGCACTTCGTTTGCCGAGACATCAAATTCCATCCAGCCCGGCAAAAGCGTAAAAATGGGAGTCAATTCGGGCAGCAGCTACGTGCGTCTGCGGCCCAAATCAAACCAACTTGATCTGCGCGTGCAGGAATTGCTGGCCGTCGCGGAGGGGGAAACGAAGGAATTTATAATTCTCAACTCCACCGTTGTCGTCAAGGAACCCGAAGGCACTACCGGAACGCTTGGTTCCTTTGCCTCAAGTCGCGAATTCCGCAACGGCCGCGACGATTAACCGTGTCCACGTTAAGGAGGAGAAAATGAAAATGACGAAAAAGATTTTTGCGGCGGCGGTTTCCGCCGTCCTGCTTTCGGCTGTCTTTGCCGGATGCGATTTGCTTGAAAAGCCGGATGAAGGAAACAGTGAGCAACCGAAAATCACCCTCACCGTCAAGAACGAGTCCTCGTATGTCCTTTCAGGCGTTACGTTCACGGGCATAATCTTCGGCACCGGCGGCGGCGAGCTACCGCCTTCCTCGGAATCGACGAAGGAACTCGTCAATACCAAGTCCGGCTATCTCACCTTCACGCGCAAGGACATAGGTATTTTCCTGCGTACCGCGGAACTGGTATCGATGGGCGAAAAATCGGACACGTTTACCGTTCTTAACAGTACCGTGGTCGTGGAACAGGGGAACGAGGGCAACCGGAAAACGCTCGGGCAGATAAGTTACCAATCCCGTCTTGCCGTCGAGCGGGGGGATTCGTCCGTTTCCAAAAACGACATCGTCAACCTGGGCGAAGCGGTTGTCGATACGTCCGTCCCTAACGTGTTTACCATCAAAAATACCGGAGTCGGCAAACTGCTGTTCGGCATCAACGAACCGGTCCGGATAGAGGACGACGGGGATGACGTGTTTTCGGTCGTGCAGCCGGCAGGTCCGGAAATAGCCCCAAACGCCTCGCTTCCTTTCACGATCAACTTTAGGCCCAAGGGACGGCAAAACTACGGCGCCACCGTCAGGATAAAATCAAACGACGAAAACGGAGACTACGTTTTTACGATCAACGCTTCCGGCGTTCCGACAAAGCCGATTGCCACCGTTCTGTTTGAGGGAAACGAAATCATTCAGGAAGGGACAATAGATGCAGGCGGGACGCTTATCACCCAGCCAAAAAACATTACCATAAATATTGGAAATATCGGTACTGCGGTTCTCGCGGTCGATACGGCGGGCATGGCGGTAACCGGGGCCAACGAATCGGCTTTTTCCCTTTTGACAAAACCGGGCAACAATATTTCCGCCGGAGGGCAGTCGTCGTTCATCGTCAAATTCGATCCGGCAAACCAAGGCGAGAACAATGCGATACTGACGATTCCGACAAACGACGATTCCCGCAATCCCATAATAATTTTCCTTAAGGGAACCGCGGTCAAGGGTTCGCCCGTCCTGGAACTTCGCCAAGACGCGACCGTCATCACCAATAATTCCCCGACACCGGTTGACTTCGGGCAGGTCAACGTGGGGGACAACAAGCCGTTGACGTTTACGATAAGAAATACCGGCAACGTGGCTCTTATGCTGAACGGAAATCCCGTAATAGAATCCTCCAACAATGTTTTCTCCGTTCCGGTTCAACCGAACACGGTCGTAAGCCCGGGCAGCGAGACGACCTTCGTCCTTAGGTACGCGCCGACGGGCGAGGGGGAAAGTGCCGCCAACATCATCTTAATGAACAACGGCGACGAGATGCAGTTTTCGTTCGCGGTGAAGGGAAGGGGCCACATCCGGAGGCCGCAGATAACGGTGCGGCAGGGAGGGACCCAGATCAATCCCAACGGGGAATTTCAATTCGGTTCCGTGGCCGTGGGGGAGTCGGACAGCATTACCTTTACGATCGCCAACTCCGGAGAGGTGAATTTAAGCGCATCGGGCGACAGTTGGATCGGCATATCCGGTAACGGGGCGAATTATTTTACCGTAACCGGGCAGCCGTCTCCCGCGACGCAGATCGTTCCCGAGGGAACGGCAAACTTCGTCATACGCTACGGCCCGACGGTAGCGGACACGAGCGTCAACGCTACCGTACGGATAGACACGAACAGCCGCGACGACGGAGTCTTTTCGTTTACGGTAAGGGGAAACAGTTTTGAGAGAAGGCCGGAGTTGAACGTCTACCATGGCCAAACCGCGGTACCGCAGAACGGCAGAATAGATGCGGGCAACGTGATGATCGTCAATTCCCAGACCATTACCGTTACGTTGGAGAACGGCGGGGATGCGGCCCTCGTGATCGATACGGCGGGCATTGCGATAACCGGCGCCGATCCGCGGGCATTCGTATTGGCAAGCACGCCCGTCGGTACCGTCCAGATCGGATCCCGGACATCGTTCGACATCGTCGCCTCGCCCGAAAGGCAGGGCGAGCACAACGCGATCCTGACCATTCCGTCCAACGACAGCCGGCGAAATCCCGCCATCGTCAATCTTAGGGTAACGGGAACCGCGCCGCCATACACGGATATTTCCCAAAACACCTGGAACAACGGGGACATGGCGGCGAACGGCGGAGAACAATGGTACAGATTTACGGCAACCGCGGCCGCGCATTATATTCATGTCGACTTCGGCACGCGTACGAATTTGCGCGTCCAGCTGTTCGACTAAACCGGCGCGACGGTGGGGATCGAAGAAAATCTTTCCGGCAACGTTTCCAACATCAGCCGTCCGCTTACCGCCGGCCAACAGTACTATATCCGCGCAAGGGCCGATGCCGGCGGCACGTACAGGATAGGTTTCAACACGACGTTTGCCCCTCCCGGCACGACGGGACTGACGGAAAACACTTGGGCAAACGGCACGGGAACGGCCAACGGAGCGCAGTGGTACAGATTTACCGCAACGGCGGCGACGCAATTCGTCCATATTGAAAGCGGCAGTTTTCTCGTGCAGTTGTTTGACAATAACGGCACTCCGGCAGGAACCGAGGCAAGTCTTTCCGGCAGTACTAGATATTTTTCCCGCCCGCTGGCCGTCGGGCAGGAATACTTGGCCAGGGTGCGGAACGGCGGCAGTTTTAGGATAGCGTTCAACGCGATTTTCCTGCAGCCCGGCACGACGGTAACCGAACTTCCGGCAAATACCTGGACAAACGGCAGCGTTACGGGGGAAGGATGGTTCGGTTTTACCGCAACCGCGGTAACCCAGCACTTTTTCTTCCAGGTGCTATCGGACCAGGGTAGCAACTATAACAGCGATTGTAGGGTTCAATTATTTGAGCAGAATGGCAATACCAGTGGCACACAATTCAGCCTTAGTTCCGGTCGCCCGGTCGACCAGATCACCCGAACGCTTATAGTCGGACAAAGGTATTACTTGAGAGTGCAAAGCACCAGGGCCGTAAATTTCAGGATTGCGTTTAACGGAACGGGCATAGAACCCGGCGTGGCCGTTACGCTTACCGAAAACACGGTTGCCAACGGAAACATCGCGACAGTCAACGCCGTTAACTGGTTCCGGTTTACCGCCACCGCCGAAACCCAGTGGATACATTTTGCATGGGGAACGCGGAACAACGTTCTTGTCCAATTGTATGGCGGCGACGGTACCGCGCTGGGTACGGAAACATCGCTTTCGGCCGGCGGATTTTTTACGTCCCGTTCCGTTACCGTCGGCGGGGAATACTATATTCGGGTGAGGGCATCCGGCGGCACGGGAACTTACGGTATAACTTTCAACAGGTCCGTGCTGGCCCCGGGCATTCCCGTAACGCCGCTTACGGCCAACAGTTGGGCCGATATTGCCGATATGTCCTACACCGACAGGGGGCGATGGTTTAGTTTTACCGCAACCGCCGCAACGCATTATATCCACTTCACGTTTGGCACCATGACAAACGGGGTTATCGTCGTGTATGACGGCGACAGTAAATCCGTAACGCTCGGCAACATAGTACAAAGCGGGGCCGGTACCGCCTATTGGCCGGTTTCCCAATTAGCCGTCGGGCGACAGTACCATATCTACGTGGTGAACGGAAACAACTTTAACGTAACCAATCTAAGGATTGCGTTCAACACGTCGGCAACACCGCCGAAATAGGATTTCTCACCGAGCCTCACTCCCCTTCCGGGCACGCTCCGGAAACCGCCCCGATCACCCTTTCCACCTGCGCCTCCGTCATGCCGGGCCAGATGGGGAGGGAGATTTCGGCGAGGAAGGTTTTCATCGTTTCGGGGAAGTCGGCGTCGGAGAGGGCGTAGCGGCCGCGGTAGTAGGGCATGGTATGCAGGGGGATGAAGTGGACCGAGGCGCCTATGCCCCGGGCCGCGAGCGCCTCGATGAAACCGTCCCGGCAGGAAGCCAGGGGCGGGGCCAGGCGCAGGGGATACAGGTGGCGGGCGTCGCCGGGGCCGGTCGGGGGGATGAGGAAGCGGTCGTCGGCGGCAAAGGCCCGGTCGTAGGCGGCGGCGATCTCCCGCCTCATCGCAAGGAGGGTCCCGGCACGGGAAAGCTGGACACGGCCGAGGGCGGCCAGGAGGTCCGGCATGTTGTACTTGAAACCGGCTTCCAGGATACGGTACCGCCAGCCGGAGCCGACCGCGGAATACCGGCCCCAGACGCCGCGGTCTATGCCGTGCAGCCGCATCAGGGCGATGCGTTCGGCAAGGGCCGGGTCGGCGGTTACGGCCATTCCGCCTTCGCCGGTCGTTATGGTCTTGGTCGCGTAAAAGGAGAAAACGCCGACGTCGCCCGCGGTGCCGGCAAAGGTTTTGCCGTCCGCCGTCAGGGAGGGGAAGGCATGGGCGGAATCCTCGACCACCTTCAGGCCCCGGGCCCGGGCGATGCGGAGGATTTCCGGCAGGTCGCGGGGAAGGCCGCCGTAATGCACCGGAATCACCGCCTTGGCCCTGCCGGCCGGAAGCCGGGCGAGGGTTTCCTCCAGGGCGGCGCTCCCCATGTGGAAGGTTCCGGGGGCCACGTCGACGAAAACCGGGTCCGCCCCCAGGTAGCGGACAACCTCGGCGGTGGCGGCGAAGGTCAGCGAGGGGAGCAGGACCGTGTCGCCGGGGCCGATGCCCAGGGCTTCCAGGGCCAGGTGCAGGCCGGCGGTGGCGGAGTTCAGGGCAAGGGCGAAAAGCGGCCGTTCCGGGAAGGGTTCGGCAAGAAAGGCGGCGAACTCCTTTTCGAAGGCCAGGGTTTCGGCGCCGGTGGTCAGCCAGCCGGAGCGGAGCACCCGAAGGACGGCCTCTTCCTCCTCGGCTGCGATGAAGGGTTTGGCGAAGACGATCGGTTCTTCCGGTTTCATGGCGATTCCTTCCCTTTCGGCGGCACCCTTCCCGCATCGAGGTCCAGTTCCGGAATCGCCTCCCGCAGGATCGAGCGGAGCAGGGCCTCGTTCCGGTAGCTTTCCGGGTTTTGCCGGTCGTAGCGGCAGACCGGTTCCAGGCGGGCAAGCAGGGCTTCCAGGTCGATCCGGCTTGCCTCCTTCCGTTCCAACCTGAGGATTCGGGGATGCTCGGTTTTGCGGGGAATCTCGTCCCGCGACCAGAGCCGTTCGTCCAG
>WQZW01000079.1 GCA_009780545.1 Treponema sp. | reverse complement strand
TTGCCCTTCCACAGAAAATCGACGTAGCCCTTTCTGCCGTCGGCCAGCGGCACGCGAAACTCGAACTCGCCCACCGAAAGCGGGTCGCCAATCCCGAAAACCCGCAAAAAAGCGGCGATAAAACTCTGCGCCTGCGCTTCCTCGTTCGCCGCGTCCTTCCAGCGTTTTGAAAAAGCCGTGGCGTTCGCCTGTATTTCGTCCCATGTCAGCGGCATTTCGGTTCCTTCATTGGCGGCGGGGGGAATCCTCCGGACTCCCCCTCTCAGAAAGAATCCGGGTCCAGTACCGTGATCTCCACCCGTCGGTTTATCCTGCGGCCTTCGTCGGTGTCGTTGTCGGCCAGCGGCATGTCCGCGCCGTAGCCCCGGACGCTTATCCTGTCGGCGGTGCGCACGCCGAGCGTTACCAGGTACTCGGCCACGGCGGTGGCGCGCTGCAGGGAAAGCTGCATGCGGCCTTCGGGGCTTCCGGCGAGGGCCGTGTGGCCGCTGACGACGATGCTCCCCTCGGGGAAGTTCCGCAGGACTTCGGCGATCTCCCGTATCTTGTCCAGTTCGCCGGGAATCATCTCGGCGCTGTCCGGCTGGAACAATATGCCGTCCATGGTTATCGTCAGGCCCTGCCGGCCTACGTTGACGCCGACGTCGTCCAGTCCCAGATCGTCCAAACTGCCGCGCATCTCGTTCAGGGGAACGGAAGCGGCGACCGGACCGCGCGCCGGCCGCCACTCCGGAAGCGCCCTGAACTGCTCCCGAATCACCGAGGAATCCAGTATGATCGCCACCTTCCCCTCCCTAAGCAGCCTTCGGTTTTCCTCCCTGGAGATGATCGCGAGGGCGTCGTCCCTGCCCAGGATGGGATCGGTGGGGCTGGCGCCGAAAACGCCGTGGGCGAAAACCCGCAGGGGCCTGTCCCCGACGACGGCGGCCACTTCCGGAGAAAGTCCGGAGGGGCCGCCGACGAAGATGCCGTCACGGGTAAAGTAGCGCATGCGGCCGGCGGCGGCCGGGTCGAGCATGTTCTTCTCGAAGATAAGGTTCATCTCGGTGTCCCATATCTTGGGGAACAGGGCCGGCCGCATCAACGCGCTGCCTTCCCTGCCGTGCACCCGCTGGGGATCGGAGGCGATGATGAGGATGCCGGTAAAGGCCGGCGCGGCGACCGGGGACAGGGTTCGGGGCGGCTCGATCGGAATCCGGTGGCGGAGCAGGGCCCCGCTGATGCCGGAGATGCCCAGTATGTAGGAGACCGAAAGCCTGTCCAGCGAGGGGGAAAGGGTCGAGGGCACCGCCCGGGCGCCCAGGGCGAGGGCTTCCAGGTCGGCCAGCGTCCACTCCCCGCCCGCGATAAGGTCGCCGATCACCCTCGAGGAATCGACCTGTATGCCCAGAAGCGCGGTTCCGATAAGGCGGAGGTATTCGGCGGCGAGCAGCGATTCGGCCTGGGTCCGGCCGGCGGGAATCCGTATTCCGGCGGACGCCAGGTCCAGGGAAATGACGGCGTTTACCTCCATCCGATCCCAGAGTACCTCGCCCGATATGCCTACGTCGGTCTGCGCAAAACATGGAAGCCCCGCAAGCAGGAGCAGGACCGGCAAAATTTTTCCTTGTACCCTCATTCTTCCATTATCGGCACTCTCAGCACCATTCCTATGGAAAGAATCTGCCCCAGCTCGAGGCCGTTCGCGCCGGCAAGTTCGGCCACGTCCACCCCGTAACGGCGGGACAGCGCCCACATCGTGTCGCCGTGGACCACGGTATGCGTCCCGGAAAAGCTCTTTCCGGAAGCGGGCGGCTCGGTCCGCTCCGGTTCGGCGACCTCACGGTAGGCCGGGATGTTCAGCACCTCCCCGGGAATCAGGTACCTTCCGGCAAGGCCCCGGTTGCCCTGCTGTATGGCCTCGACCGTAACCCCGTAGTGCCGGGACAGCGACCAGAGGGTATCGCCCGGCCGCACCTGGTAACGGTGGAAGAAGATAAGCGGGATGTCGCCCTCTTCCAGGAGGGCGGCGATCCTGGCCGCATGGGAGGAGGGAACGACCAGTTCGCGCCCGCCCGCGGGGCTTACCCCGTGGAGCAGCTCGAGGTTGAGCCGGCGGAGCAGGTCGGGATCGGCGCCGGTCTTCGAGGCGACGAAGTCCAGCGATACCTGCCTGTCGCAGGGCAGGGCCGTCCAGTCCACCCCCTCCGGCCACCAGTCGATGCCGTATTGCCTGGCGTTGGCCAGCAGGTAGGAGACGGCGACGATCCTGGGGACGAAGCCGGCGGTCTCGGTACTCAACGCGCGGAGTTCGGCCAGCCGCCAGTAATCGTTCGTGCCGGCCCGTTCCATCGCGCGGCGGAGGCCGTTGGGACCCATGTTGTAGGCGGCGAGGGCCAGCGTCCAGTCGCCGAAAACCTGCCGGTGTTCCCGGAGCTTGCGGAGGGCGGAGACCGTGGCCTTGCGGAAGTCCCGCCTTTCGTCCAGGAGGTCGGTAACCCGTATCCCGAAGGGCTCGATGCTGTTCAGCATGAACTGCCAGAGGCCCACCGCCCCGGAACGGCTCCGGGCCGTGCCGATGTAGTCGGACTCGATGATCGGCACGACCACCAGCTCGGGGGGAAGGTCGCGCAAGCGTATCTCCTCCCTGACGAAGGGAATGTAGGTATGCCCGTTCCGTATCGCCCCGTTCAGCCAGACGATGCCGGCCGGCAGGGAAAAGCGCTGTATGAACTGCTTCGTCGCCGGGTTCTCCACGTTCTTCGGGGAAAGCAGCGACGCCGCGCCCGGCAGCGGTTCGGACGGCGGCGGGCGGTGGAAGGCGAACCTCGTCGGCTCCGCATGCCGGTCCCGTTCCGCCGGGCGGCCCGCGATGTTCCTAAGCGGGCGGGAATTGCCGATCGCCTGAGGCACGACGGCCGAGGAAAGCGGGTTTTCCGGCGGCATGTCCTGCGACTGTTCGGCCCGAAGGTCGGCGGCCCGCAGGAGGAAAAGGGCCAGGAAAAGCACCGGGGTTTTGCGAAGCAAAACTCCGCCCGTTACCGCGGGTTTGCCCCCCGCATCGGGAACCGGTTTTCGTCGCGGCCTCATCGCAGGCTCTCCCCGAAGTAGATGCCGGCCCATTCCCAACGGCCGTGGACCGACGGATCGGCGGGAAAATCGACCTTCCTGAAGTACATGTACCAGACGGGAACGCTCATCGGCCAGCCCCAAGTCCGCATGAGGACCTCGTTCTCGGTGGAACTCCGGTGAAAATCGTTCGCGGCATGGAGCTGGGCCCCCCGCATGAAGCCCGCGACATTGAAGGGATTGCGGTTCATGGCGACGATGTCGTCATGGCCCCAGGAACGGGTGAAGAAGTTCGCCCCGGCCTGCATGTCCCGGAGCCTGGCCCCGTTGCCGGCCTCGACCGCCGACCGGACGGAGTCGGCAAGCGAGCGGAGGCTATCGAAGGTCCAGTTTCGGGAGGAATGGTACAGGTTGACCCTGCGCCTGGCCTCGTCGTAGGCTTCCGGGTAACCGTGTATCGGGCCGGTTCCCCGCGCGAGGAACCGGGAATAGCTGTCCATCGCGTCGTCCCACCGCCCCAGGGATTCCTGGACCAGGGCGAGGCGGTACAGGAGGGCCGGCCCGTCGACGCGGTCCGGGAAACGGGAGAGCAGTTCGTCGAGGTACGACAGTTGCCGGTACGGGTTGTCGTTGAGTTCGATAAGTTGCGTCAGGGCAAGGAAATGCACCGATTCGCCGTTGACGCGGACGTCCGGGAAGTTCCGCACGAGAAGGTCGAAGTACCGAAGGGCGACGGCGTCCGAGCCGTTGCGGAGATGGGCGTAGGCGACGGTGAGCAGGTGGAAGCCGCCGTAGGGATCCTCCGGAAAGGCGGCCATCCGTTCCCCGAGGAAGGAGATCAGCCGTCCGTTCTCCCCTTCGGCGAGGAAAACGGCGGAAATTTCCCTCGTGGCGGCGAAGGCCTCTTCCGGCCCCCCGCCCTCGAGGATGGCGAACAGCGTCCGCAGCCTGTCCCTGGTTTCGGGCGGTCCTACCAGATAATACCCGCCGGATTCCGGCTTTTCCCAAAAGGGAACGGCCGGCGCCGCATGAAGCAGGACCGCCGCTACGGAAGCCGCCGCTACAACGGCCAGCGACACGACGAAAAACGCCCGCCCCCTTCTTAGTTTACCCCATTGTAACACCATACCCATATAAGTATACTACATGATATGCCCCACTTTGCAAATCGCAGGTTTCTTGCCAGGCTCATCTTCGTCCTGGGCCTTTTCCTGGTGTTCCTCGGCAGCACCTTCCTCATCGGTTCCACTCCCGGCATCTCCCGCGGGCACCTGCAGGCGGCCTTCCTCCTCATCGCCGTCGGCGTGGGCTGCGCGGTGCTGGCCCTGGGGATAAACCGCCGGCCGCTGTACCTGTTCTTCGCCGCCCTGCTCCTGCAGTCCGGCCTTTTCTTCCTTTTAATGGCCTTCGACCTGATGCCGTTCGGCTTTTCCCGCGCCTGGCCGCTGCTGTCGGTGTTCTCCGGCATCGCCCTCCTCCCCGCCGGCTGGCACCGCTACGGGGCCCTTAAGTCCCGCTACGTCGTCCTGGCGGCCGGCTTCATCCTGCTCGGCTGCTTCCTGATGATCTTCTCCCTGGACATCGTGGGCTTCTCCTTCCGCCGCTTCGTCCTGGACTGGTGGCCGCTCCTGGTCGCCCTGGCCGGCCTCGTCCTCGTCCTGGCCTCGCTCGGATCGAGGTTTTTGGAAAGCTCGAAGAAATAATGCGGGGGGCCAAGCCCCCCTGAGGTCGAGCCAAAAATTGTCGCAAAGCAACAACTTTCGTCTCAACCTACCCCCCGAGCGGGGCACCAGGTAAATAGCACGGCGCAGCCGTGTGTGGCAACAAATGTAGCACGGTGTAGCACAAGTAAATGCTACAGCATACAGGCAAAAGCGTGAAGGCTTTAGCCTGAACAGCGTGCGACCGCCCCCGCAACGCCCCGATCCAATCCGGCAAAGCCGGATTGGCTTCGGAGTTTTGCTCCGCAAAACTCCACCCCGCCGGTTGCCGGCGGCATTCCTGCCAACCAAGCCGCGGAGAATCCCCGACAACCAAAACGTGAAGAATCCCCGACAGCCAAAGCCCGCAGAAATCCCCGACAACCAAAGCCCGCAGAATTCCCGACAACTAAAGCGTGGAGAATCCCCGACAACTAAAGCCCGCAGAAATCCCCGACAACTAAAGCGTGGAGAATCGGCCAAAGCCCGGAGAATCCCCGAGAACCAAGGCGTGGAGAATCTCCATCCTCCTCAGGAGGATGGAGATTCTCCCCAGTCCAATCGGTCGAAGACCGATTGGACCAGCTTGCAGCGACACGATATATGCCGTATAATGAAAGCGAGGACTGGCATGCAAAAGTATCTTTAGGAGGATAACAATGAGGAAGATTCGTGAACCGTCGCTTGCGACGAGGATTCTGGCCCTGGCAATCGGGATAGCGTTCTTCTATTCCGGTTGCTCCTTTGGACCCGGCGATCCGCCCAAACCGGGAGATCAGGACGGCTCGGGAATACCGCAGCTCGCCGGGAGCATAAATGACGCGCTCTCGCCCGAAGTGCTTGACCTGCTTGAAACGATCATCGGGAACAACCCCGACCTGGACCCGGAAATCGTGGGGATGCTGAACCTGCTCCTTACCGACCCGCAGGGCGCGCTCGAACTTATCGCTAAGGAAGAAAACGGGGCGGCGATACTCGCGTTTTACAGCGTCATCTTTAACGAGGGAACGACGGGAGAGGCGCTTGCCGCATTGGAAGCGCTGGATCCGGACGCGGCCGCGGCATTCGCCGAGTTCCTCGACGCAATTGCGGCCGCCATGGACATGGTCAACAAACCGGTTGGCGTCGTGCATTAAAGGGCTGGTCGACGTGCTTGAACTACCCGAGGCCGGGCAGATACTCAGCATCTCTGCGGCCACTTCCCTGACTGCGGTGGCCTGCTACCTCAGCCCGTTCGGGAAGGCGGTGATAGGCGGTGCGGTTTCGCTTTCCAACGACATCCTTGCCTTTGTCAAAAGCAAGACTCCGTCATGGATCACGTGGGGGAAAAACGGCATAACGATAACGCTGCCCGATGTTTCGGTAAGTGTGAAACCGCCTCAGGCTAAACCAGACGAACCGAAGCCGCAAAAGCCTTCAAAGCCGAAGCCGGTGTGGTACAAGCCCTGGACATGGTTCTGATACAGGAAAATGCCGGTTAAATCCACAGGGGATTTGATCGGCGTTTCCTGACATTCGGTTGCCCGTGCACGGGGTTGCATGCCCCCCGCGCACGGGCGTAATGGTTCTTGACACAAAGGGAGGAAACTACCATGAGAAAGATTGGTTTTTGGGCATTGCTTGCCGCCACGGTTTTGTCCGGTGCGGTTATGGCAGGCTGCGGCGGCCATGTCAGGGAGCCGGTAACCCTGTCCGACCAGAGGTTCAACGGTGTTTTTGTTATTACGGAGTATATAAACGGAACGGCGGGAAAGACTGACCGCTGGGAATATGACGGTACCAGCAAGTGCTACAGAGCGGACGAGTTCCATGACAATTCGACCGGCACGCAAGAGTTTGAAGTTGACAAGAAGAACCAGAGGTATCGTTTCAGGTGGTGGGACGACGACGCGGAATGGGAATACGAGTGGAACGATTGGAGTGATTACCGATTCTCCGAGGACGGCAGTGTGTATTGGTACCTGCCCCCCGACAAATTGGCTGCGTGGATCACGGCTAATGATGTTCCCTCCGTGATCACCTCCGAAATTCGTGACATTTGGGAACAGGCTTGGGGTAAGGGGTACGTCAAACAATAACAGTGCCCCCGGCATCCCGGATCGGGAGATTCGGGTGCCGTCTTCGGGCATAAATGTGCCGCCGCAAAAGCCTTCAAAGCCGAAGCCGGTGTGGTACAAGCCCTGGACATGGTTCTGATA
>WQZW01000078.1 GCA_009780545.1 Treponema sp. | reverse complement strand
TGAGGTTCGTCGCCTTCAATCCCCTGTTGGCCTACGTTGCCGGGGGAATCATCTGCGCCCTGGGCGTAGGCTGGCTCCTGGCGAACAATCCGACGAACAAGAGGGTGGGAATATTCATCATCGTCATCGGGCTGCTGCAGGGTTTTTCCCGCTTTCCGATTCCCCATATCGCCCTGCTCGCCGGCACCGCGCTCAGCATCGCCACGATGTGGCTGCTGGTCACCGGGGTGCGGAACCTGCTATCCTACCTCTTCACCCGGAGCAAACGCTATCAATGACCTACTTCTTCGAAACTTACGGATGTCAGATGAACGGCGCCGAGTCCGCCGCCCTGCAGTTGGTCTGCAAGGAACGGGGCTGGACCGAGGCCGAATCCGGGGAGTCCGCCGACCTCGTGCTGATCAACACCTGCTCGGTGCGGAACACCGCCGAACGGCGCACCATGGGAAGGCTCGCCCTGTATGCGGCGGAAAAGCGGAAACGCCGGGCCGCCGGGGGCAACTTCGCCCTGGTCGTCGCCGGCTGCATGGCCGAACGCCTGGGTGACAGGCTCAAGGCCAAGGTGCCGGAAGTGGACTTCCTTATGGGAACGGCAAGCCGCAGCGTCTTCCCGCTGATCCTGGAAGCCGTGGAAAAGGCCGGAACGCAACCGTCCGATTCCGTCGGATATCCGGCCATCGTCGAAGAGGAAAAGCCGGTCTTCGGCTTTTCCTCTTCGCACCTGGAAGAGGGCCGCTTCCGAAGCTTCGTCCCGGTGATGCACGGCTGCGACAGCTTCTGCTCCTACTGCATCGTCCCCTACGTTCGCGGCCGGGAAGTCTCCCGGGATCCGGCCCAAATACGGGAGGAACTGGCCCTGGTCGCTTCCCGCGGGGTAAAGGAAATCACCCTGCTCGGCCAGAACGTCAACACCTACGACTGGAACGGCGGACAAACCGGTTTCGCCGAGCTCCTGCACCTGGTCGCCGAGGAGGCCGAAAAACACGGCATCAGGTGGCTGCGTTTCCTGTCGGCCAATCCCCGCGGCTTTCCGATGGCCGCCGTCCATGCCATGGCCCGGCATCCCGGCTTCTGCCGGCACCTGCACCTATGCGTCCAGCACGGCTCGGACCGACTCCTTAAGGCGATGAACCGGGGCTATTCCCGCCGGGACTACCTCGAACTGGTCGCCGCAATCCGCCGCCTCATGCCCGGAATCACCCTTTCCACCGACATAATGGTCGGCTTCCCCGGCGAAACCGAGGACGACGTGCGGTACCTGCTGTCCCTGATGGAGGAGGTCCGCTTCCTGTACGCTTACATCGACCACTACAACCCGATGGAGGGAACCGTCGCCTTCCGCATGCCAGATCGTATTGCCGAGGACGTCAAGCGGGAACGGCTGGCACGGGTGATGGACATGCAGAAGGGACACACCGCCGAACTGCTGCGCGGGCGGGTCGGGCAGCGGGCGACGGTGCTTGTCGAGGGGCTTTCCCGAAAAAATGCCGATGAATTAGTAACGCGCACGGAACGGGACGAAATGGTCGTGGTTCCCGGTCCGGGCTCGGCGATAGGTTCGTTCGCAAACCTGACGCTGACGGGCCTGCGGGGAAATACCTTCCGTGCAAAGGAGTTGGAAACGTGCCCTGGAGACTAGTTCAATTCATCCTTATCTTCGCGGTGTTCCTCTTGTTCGTCATGTTCAACCTCGAAAACCGCTCGGACATCAACCTCGGCTTTACCCGTTTCGAGAACGTCCCGGTTTTCATCACCGCCTTCTTCTCGTTCATCCTCGGGACCGTCATCACCATCCCCTTGGCTTTCGGCCTCTGGCTGAAAAAGCGGAAACCCGACGGACAGAAGAAAAAGGGCCGGCAATCAGGAGGTTCCGCAAATGCCTCCTCCGCCGTCCCCGAGGGAAAGCCCGTGGAAACGAAGGACTATGGCATCGATTAGGGGAAATCCGAAGAGGAAATCCGATCAGGAGGGGGGACAACCCCCCCGCGCTCCGGCCGAAAGTTGCCGCCTTGCGACAACTTCCGGCTTACGCTCCCCCCCGAGCGGGGGTTCCACCCCCGCAACGCCCCCGCCGTTATCCCCCGCGCATCCGCTAACGGCGGCCGTTTTCCTGATCCTCCTGGTCCTCCTGTGCCGAAACCTGTACGCCCAGGACGTTGTCGGAAGCGGCCTCGAACAGGAATTGCTGTCCCTTCGGTCCGCCCTGGAAACCGGAATCCCCGAGGGCGAAGGCTACGATGCCCTGGTACGCCTCGCCCGCCTGTACGGGCTTGCGGGCGACGCCGCGTCCGCCGCCGAATGCTGGCTGGGGGCGCTTGCGCTAAGGCCGGCGGACATCTTCGCCCAGGTACAGGCCGCCTACAGCCTGGCCTCGATAGGCGAGTGGGAACGGGCCCTGCAGCTGATTCGGGAGCCGGCACGCTCCGCCGGGAATGGCCCGGAAACCCTTCGGGCCCGCTATCTGGACGCGACCCTCATGGCCTGGCTGTCCTCCGACCTCGGCGGGCTCATCGCCCTTGCCGGTTCGGCCGGGGCCCTTTCCCTCCGGCCCGTCGTCTACTACACCCTCTGGTGGACCCTGGCCAGGGATCCGCTGGCCCCGACCTTCAGTGCCGAGGTCTGGCGGACAAGACTGCTGCAGGAGTTTCCCGGCAGCCCCGAGGCCCTTATCCTCGCCCCGACGGCCGACGGGAACGACCCCGTAGTCCATGCCATATACAGCCCGCTCTGGCTGCTCCTGCCGGGAAGCCTCGCCGAATCGGCAGGCGGTACCCCTGCCGGGATTCAGGGGGAAAGCCCGTCGGCGCAGGCCCCGGAACCGGCTCCCGTGGCGGCGTCTCCCGCAGGGGAATCCGGAACGACGTTTCCGCAGGGCCAGCAGACCGGCCTTTTCAGGAGCAGGGAAAACGCCCAGGCCCAGGCGGAGAACCTCCAAAGGTCCGGTTTCGGGGCCCTGGTCCTGCGGAGATCGGTCGGCGGGGAGGAATACTGGGCGGTGGTGATCCCTTCGGGCGACCCGGCGCGGACGGCGCGGGAACTGCGGGCCCTGGGCCTGGATTCCTTTACCGTCCGTATCGAATAGCCGTCGTACAAAGGCGGGCCGGGAATGGTGATTTAAGGGATTTTACGTAAGAACGGGATACCCACCGGCCCGTTCGCAACATCGGCGTAACGAAGACGGGCAGGAAAATCCCGCACGGAACCTTGTCCGTCACCTTGGGTTGCGGAGGCGAAATCGCGGGTTGACGGACGGCGCCTAAAGCTCCATGCCGAAATCGTCCTGAACGTCCCCGGAATCGTATTTCTCGAGGATCTTTTTCTGCATGGCTTCGCGGAACTCAGGATGTATAGGGTGGGCAACATCCTTGTACTCGCCGGTGGTGGTCTTCCGGCTGGGCATAGCAATGAAGACGCCTGTTTTACCCTCGATGACTTTGACATTGTGTACGACGAAGCAGTCGTCAAAGGTTACCGTCACGTAGGCTTTCAGTTTGCCTTCGCCAACGACCTTTCGGATTCTGATGTCAGTTATCTCCATACTTTCCCCTTTTCAGCTTTTGTTGACTGGCTGTCCAGCTCCACTCATAACACTACTTTACCGGCATATTGTCAAGAGCGCAAGCAGGAAGTTTCAAAAACATAGAACCGGCCGTTCGAAAGCTCCTCAATTGCCTTACGCGATAGTTCCGTATCCGAAAATACTCCAAAACAGCTTGACCCTGAACCGGAAAGTCCTACAAAATCGGCCCCGAAAGCCTTCAGTCGGGACAGTATCGATCCGTAGGTAATTCCGTTACCACCTGATAGCAGGGCAGGAAGGAAGTCGTTGCGGAAGGGCCAGCGGGCCGGTTCGAGGGAAAGCGCGGCCTCGAGATCGCCGGTAAGACCGAGTTCGGAGGGAAGGTCAGGGGTCGGGGAATCGGCGGCCCGGCTTTCGTCCAGGAGGGCGAAGGCTCCGGCGGTATTGCTGGGAAAGCCCGGGTTGACCAGGACGAAGCGGAGGCCGGCGAACCGCTCCGGCAGGCGTATCGGCCGTACTTTCTCCCCCCGGCCGCCGACCAGGGCCGCCGCCATTCCGGTTTCCCCGTTGCAATGGATAAAGAAGGGAACGTCGCTGCCCAGTTCGGCACCCAGTAGGGCAAGGTCGTGCCTGTCCAGCGGCCGGATTCCGGCTTCCGCGCCGGCCAGCCGATTCAGGGCGAGCAGGGTGGAGGCCGCATCCGAGGAACCGCCGCCCAGACCGCCGCCCAGGGGAATCCGCTTTTCCAGGGAGATGCTCAAGGAAGATGCGAAGCCGGTCCGCCGCCTGAAGGCGGCCGCGGCCTTCAGGACCAGGTTGTCGGCGGTTTCGAGAGTCGGCTTCGGCCCTTCGCCCGAAAGAATGGGAAGCTGCCAGCGGACCTCCAGCTCCGTGTTTCCGCAGGTTCCCCCTTCGGACCGGAAGGTAAGCGTGTCCCCGAAGTCCAGGGCGAGGAAGATACTGCGGATGCCATGAAAGCCGTCCTCCCGCTTCCCGCCCACGGCAAGGTGCAGGTTCAGTTTTGCCGGCGCGGCGATTTGCACTTGCGACATGGGCCATGCTAGCATGGATGGCCCCGTCGGTCCAATCGGGCTTCGGCAGATTGGATTCCATCCATGAATTGGACTTGGTTTCCGCTCCCAAAGAACGGCGGATACTTGACAATTCCTCGAACTCTCCCTTAATGTGGCAGGTGGGACGGCGGTAGGCCGGTTCCTGCGAGCTTACAAAACACGTTCGATATGGAGAGGATTATGGGTCTGCAAGAGGTTACCAGGAAAAACGAGGTCGAGGGGATGGATCGCCTGTCGGCCCCGATCGCGGGGGCGCCTGTTTTCGACAACAGCGACGACGATGACGACTACGGCAATTACAGCGACGACGACGAGGACGAGACGGACAACTTCGACGACATGGACGATGAGTTCGATGATGACGACGATGGTGATGATGATGACTACGGCGATGACGACGATGACGAGGAGTTTGTCGAAAGCGACGATTGAACCGTAACTGCCCGGTTGGAGCCCGGGGAACCGCCGATTAACAGGAATCCGGCGGTTCCCTTTGGTTCCCGCTCCGCTTTGTTCCGCAGAAACAGGCAAGTAGGGCCGATTCCGGTCTGGGCTTCAGTCCGAAACCGCTCCGGTGCGTCGGGATTTAACCGGCGCTTTCCCGTGCCCGGCTTGGGTCAGGCCCGTCCGACCTCAGGCGTACAGCCTTTCCAGATCGTAGAATTCCCGCGACTTTGCCGTCATAAGGTGAATCACCGCATGACCGAGGTCGATAATCCTCCACTGGTCCCCGGGCCCGAGGCCCGTGCCGAGGCCGGCCTTTGGGCGGGTGGATTTTCGCAGTATGGGGATGTCCCGTTCCCGGCAGAAGTCTTTGAGATGACGCTCCATGCCGTCCATGTGGGCATCGCTTGCGGCCGTGGCGATGACGAAGAAATCCGTCCAGCCGCTCATTCCCCGAAGGTCGAGAATCCGTACCTCGCCTCCCCGATGATCCTCCAGGAGCCTGCCCAGAGCCTCAGTTTCCGACAACAAATCTTCCATTAAAGTCCCTTCCGATGATCAGGGTTATATCCGAGCGGCTGTCGCCGCCCTGTCCGGTGCCGGGCAGGTAGGCGGGCTCGAAAACGATATTGTCCGAGCGTATCGTGCCGGCGAAGTTCCTCGCCAGGGCCTCGTTGCCGGAACGGTCGATGATCACCGTCCGCTCGAAGCCGGAATGCTCGGCATTGCCGAAAAAAACGATGTCGTAGCCGAATTCCCGCAGCAGCTCGGCGGTTCGACCGGCAAGCCCCGCCGTGGTCGTCCCGTTCAGCACTTCCACGGTAAGGGAGCGGGAATCGTCCGGTTCGGTCCTGGTGATCGAGGCCAGGGCCCGCCGCACCACGTCCCTTGCCAGGTGCCCCTCGTGCAGGGGGATCAGCAGGGTTTGGCCGGAGACTTCCCGGGGAGTGCCTCCCACCGAGTATACCCCGACGCGGTCCGGGTCCATCCGGGCAAGTTCGTCGAAGAGCCGGTTCCGGGCCCGCTGGTTAAGGCCCATCCGGGCATAGCCGCGGAGCAGGCGGCCGGCGGCCGGCGACTTCAGGCTTTCGTTCAGGGCGGCCTGTCGCTGGAGGAAGGCACGGAAGAAGTTCTGCCGCCTGTCGGAGACCAGTTCCCGCTCCTCGCCGGGCAGGACGTGGGTCATGTAGACGGCGGCCTTCGCTCCGGAAAAGCGGTGCACCCCGGCCGGCAGCAGTACCCGGTTGCCGGCTTCGTCCCTGAAGTCGATCCTGGTCGGGACGAAGAGGTCCAGCCCTTCCAGCAGGTCCACATAGGCCGGCAGGTCGGCGACGTCGATATGGACGGAAAAGCCGATCTCTATGCCGAGGATGCCGGCCACAAGCTCCCTGAAGGTATCGGTTCGGCCGGAATCGTAGACGGTGTCGATGCGGTCGAAACGGTTGATTCTGCGGATCAGCATACCGAGGTCGCCCGGCACGTCAAAAACCGCCGTCCTTCGGGTAATCGGATAGTACAGCACCACGAAGGTTGTCAGGGGAGCGCCATCCTCCTCGAAGACGTACATCACGCTTATCACCCTGTCCTCGGAGATGAATTCGGCGATGGGATCGGGGCGGAGGGAGTAGACGGCGAAGGTGATACCCAGGACGAGGAGGAGGACTATGGCGAACAGGAGTATCCCGCTTGCGTCCATGCCGGTAATCGGTTTTTGGAAACCCTTCCTTTCGTTCATCGGCGATCTCCCGTATCCTCGGACACCGTATCCTCGGGCACCGTATCCTCGGGCACCGTATCCTCGGTCTTCGTTATTCCGGGTTCCGAGGCGAGTTCCCGAAGGTGCTCCCAAAGGGCCAGTGTCTGCTGGGAAAGCTTCCGTTTGCCGGAACGCAGCGAACCGACCGTTTCCCGGAACACTTCCAG
>WQZW01000077.1 GCA_009780545.1 Treponema sp. | reverse complement strand
TGGGGATGGTGGGACAGGGAGATTTGTGGGGCAAATCTCCACGCTTTGGTTGTGGGGGATGGGATGCATGGAGTTTTGCTTTGCAAAACTCCGAATCCAATCTTACGAAGTAAGATTGGATCGGCCCCCCCTCATTCATTATTGACGGAATCGGTTCCGTGGAAGGAGGGTGTATGGCTTTACATACGATGCTGTTTTCGTTTTCGGGGAATTCCGAATGGAAGATGCCGGTTCCCTGGGCGCATTCCGGCGTGGTCTCTTCCGGGGATATGGAAGTGCTGTTAAGGGGGAAGGAACTCGGGGGCGGAGTCGAGGCGAAGGTGGTAACCCCGGTGAAGGGCTTCGACGCGATCTGGGAGAAGGTGCTTGCCCGCTTCGTCGGGGAATCCGGGGTGGGAAACCTGAGCCTGGAGATAAACGACAACAACGCGACTCCCTTCGTCGTCGCCATACGGCTGAAGCAGGCCCTGGTCGAACTGGGGGAAGGGGGCATGGGATGACCTGGCCGCAAATGCAGGAAGCCGGCTTCTACCGCGCGCCCGCCCGCTTTCGGGCCGGGGCGCTTCTGGACGAGGGCAGCTTCAAGGAACTGGTCGGGCCGGAACTGGGAATCACCAGCGAACACCTGGCCGAACTCGGCGAGGCGGTGGCCTTCGACGACGGCATCGTCGTCGCCGCCGGCAGGATTGCCGGCCGGCCGGCCTTCGTCATATCCCAGGAAGGCAGGTTCATCGGGGGCTCGGTCGGCGAGGTCGGCGGGGCGAAGATGGTCGGCGCCTTCCTGGCGGCCCTTTCCCTGTACGAAAAGGCCGAGCAAAAATATCCGGGCGACGGAAGCCGGCATCCGGCGCTGGTCATATCCTTCGAGACCGGCGGGGTGCGCCTGCACGAGGCAAACGCCGGGCTTCTGGCCCATGCGGAGATCATGGAACTGCTCCAACGGTGCAGGGGGAAGGTTCCGGTGATCGCCTTGGTGGGAAGCCGGCTGGGCTGTTTCGGGGGAATGGGCTTCGTCGCCGCGGCCTGCGACGTGCTGATCATGAGCGAACGGGGAAGGATCGGGCTGACAGGCCCGGAGATCATCGAGCAGGTGATGGGAAAGAAGGAATTCGATTCCAGGGACCGCGCCCTGATCTACCGCACCACCGGCGGCAAAAACCGCTACATCCTCGGCGACTGCGCCTTCCTCGTCGAGGATTCCCTCGGGGCCTTCAGGACCAAGGTCATGCAGGCGCTTGCCCTGCCCCCGGAGGAATTCGCCCGGCTCAGGCTGATCGGGACTCCGGAACTGCTCGCCCGGCGGCTTGAGATGACGGCCCTTGCCGCCGACCTGAAACCCCGGGACGCAACGGAGGTCTGGGCCCATTTCGGCAACCCGGAACCGGAGGCGATCCCCGACATGGAACATGCCGACTTTCTTCGTGCGGCAAGGACCGCGAAAGGAGGCCCGCGATGAACGGCGAAACCGAAACCGTCCAAAACTTTATCGGCAAGGCCCGAAAGGCCATGGAGTACGTCCTCGATCCCGGGAGCTTCGTCGAAAACGTCATCGACGGCCCGTTCCCCGAGGCCGACCTTGCCCCCGGCGCCGTCGTCGGCACGGCCGCGGTCGCGGGCAGGACCGTAACGGTCATCGCCAGCGACACCGCCTGCAATCCCCGCTTTCCGGTGGTCCGGGCCGGCATCATAGGCCTGGAGGAAGGCTACAAGATGGCCGCTGCCGTCTACCGCTCCCTGGCGGCCGACCGGGAAAAGCCCCGGGGCGAAAAACGCCCCCTGGTGCTGGTGGTGGACACGCCGGGAAACGCGCCCGGCAAGATCGAGGAGATCTTCGGGATGAACTGTTCCACCGGCGCGTACCAGCTTGCCCTGGCCCAGGCCCGGCAGGAAGGGCACCCGGTGCTGGCCATCATCGTCGGGCGGGCGATAAGCGGGGCCTTCCTCTGCCACGGGCTTCAGGCCGACCGCATCCTCAGCCTCTCCGGCAAATTCGGCACGACGATCCATGTCATGCCCCTCTCCGGTATCGCCGGAATCACCGGGATCGACATCGAACGGCTGCGGGAACTTTCCCGCTCCAACCCGGTCTTCGCCTCCGGCGCGGAATTCTTCCACCGGCTCGGCGGGGTCGAGGAACTGATCGAGGATCCGGGCGAACTCCGGGCCGCGGCGGACAGACACATAGGCGAGATACGCATGCTGAACGGGGCCGGCCGCTCCGGCGAACTGGGCCCCATGGGACGGGGGGAACTCGGGGCGGAACGCGGCGGACGGGTCCTCCGCAAGAAGGTGCTGGAGATAATGGAGGAGCAGGTGGCCGCCCTGGAGGACGGGCTTCTGGCCTAGGGAATTTTCGGAAACCATGGACCCGATCGAGGAACTTGCCGAATACCTCCGGGATGCGGCCCCGGGACCTTCCCTGGAAAGCATGCCCCGCCTAAGCCTGGCCGACAAGGGCATTCTCGGCCCTACCGGGGCGCACCGCATCGAGGAACTGCATGTCCCGCCGAACCTCGCCTTCGTCACCTTCAGCACCGGAACCACCGCCTTCCAGAACATCGTCGGGGTAACTTCCCACGAACTGGAGGACAGGATTACCGCTTCGGCCCGGGCATTGGAACTTTCCGGCGTCCTCCCGGGGGACAAAATCCTCTTTACCTACCCGCCCCTGGTCAACGTCTTTCCCCGCCGCGCGCTGGACGAATACCGGCTGGACCGGCACTTCCTGGAGGTTTCGTGCAGGGACGCCCTGCTGCTGGCCCTGTGCAGGGACCGGCCCCGGGTGGTCGTCGGGGAATCCTCCTTCCTTCGGGCCACTCTCGAGGATGCCGTTCGTATGGGAATGGACCGGCTGCTTCCCCGCAAGAGCGTTTTCCTTGCCGCCGGAACCCCGCTCGACCCGGAACTTGCCCCGCTGGCCGCCGAGCTTATGGACGCGGCCGTCCACGACCTGTACGGCTGCCAGGAATTCGGCTGGCTGACCCTGGACGGAATCCCCTTAAGATCCGACATCGCGCTTCTTCCCCCCGGGGAGGACGGCCTTTGCGACCTGGCCGTCGGCGGACTGCCCACGGGGGACCGCTTTCCGGTGACGGAGGCCGGACACTGCCTGAACCCGGCCGGAAGTATCCTCACCTATGCCGGACGCCGGGGATCGGAACTTGAAACCACGCTGCTTGCCACGACCGCCGGCTCCCGGGAAACGGCCGAACGGCTGGCAAGGACCGTATTACGGATAAAGTCCAAAATCGTCCGCATTTCCCCCGATCTGGAACTGGACTCGCCGCATACCGTCGTCCGTCTTGCCAAATACGGCGAAAACGGGGGAACCGTCGTCGGGGGACCGGAGAAAACTGCCCTGCTGGACAGTCTGTTGCGGGCACAGCTGGACTATCAAAGGCTGAGGAAGAACGATCCGGCATGGAACAAGGAACGCTAGCCGGGAACGACCGAGCGGCCGGCGAGGACCGTACCGAGGATAAGGGCCAAAACCGCCCGAGTTTCCCCCGGCCCGAGCCCGACCCGCCGCATACCTTCGCCGGGGGACCGAAGAGAAGGCCTTGACGGAAAGTTTTTTACGGACATAGCTGGACTATCAGGGGCCCAAAAAAGTATGATCCTGTATGGAACAAGGAACACCGGACGGAACCGACCTGTCCGACCCGTTAGCCCCGGAGGAAATGGGCCTGTCCCGCCATGACATGCTGTACCTCGACGGGCGGGGGCTATCCTGCGCCAGGCTGAGGGCCGGGGAACTGAATCCTTCCGTGGGAAAGGCCCTGATACGTCAGGTCATAGTCCCGGGAATTCCGGCCATCGTGAAAACCCAGGAACGGCGGTGCCGGGGCCTGGTCGAAGTGGGCTTTTCCTCCCCAAGATTTCTGGGGGGAACCAGGCTCCGGCTGAAAAGCGAGGTTCCCCTCGCGTCCATCACCGAAATACTTTCCCCCTTCGACCTGGCACATAAAACCGAAGCCCATCATGTCGGGGCCCTGGGTCCGACCGTGGGGCGTCTTGCGGCCCTTGCCCGGAACTACGGCCTTCGGGCCGGCCTTTACGGTTCGGCCGCGCTCAGGTTTGTGACCGGCCTCCCCTTCCTCCACCGGAATTCGGACATAGACCTGCTTCTCAGGTACAGGACGCCGGATGCCGACACCCTGAGTTTCTACCGACAGGCGTTGGAAATCTGCGCGGAACGCGGTTTCGGCCCGGATTTCGAGATACTCTGCGCCGACGGTTCCGGCATCAAGCTGGCCGAACTGCTCGGACCGGGAAAGACCGTGTTGTGCAGGGGACTGTACCGGACGGAACTTCGGGAAAAGGAAGTCCTGGAGTGGCTTCCCCCGCCTACGCCTAATTCCTGATCGTCCCGGAAACGGCCCCTTCCATGGTAACGTCGTTGGTTTCCAGGTCCACCCGGATGCGGTCGGCGCGGAATTCGTCGTCGCCCCGAAAGACCACGGGAAAGCCGGAAAGGTCCAGGAGCTGTTCCTGCCTGCGGTACACGGCGTTTTCCGCCCGGCTTACCAGGTCGTCCCGGAAGAGGCGGACGGCGACCTGCAGCACGGCGATCTCGTTCCCCTCGTCGTACTCGATGAAGCTGCCCATCGCCACGACCTCGTTCTCCCGGTCCTCGATGACGGCGTTGCCCCGCAGTTGGGCCACCTTCCTGTCCCGGTCGTAACTGAGCCTTTCGGCGCGGAAGACGATGTTCTTCTCGATTTCCATCCCCCAGACGTCGCCGATGCAGTCCACGAACTGGTTGTTGCTCCCGTAGATCTCGATGCGGCCGGCCCGAAGCATCATGTTGTCGGCCCGGACCTCGGCATTGCCGGAAAGGATCGTTACCTCCCGGCCCATCGCCCGGGTTCCGGAGGACCTGTCGGCCCTGAAGGTAAAGATGCCGGCGGCGAAGGCCTGGGAACCGAGGACGCACAGGAGAAGCCCCAGCGCCGATGCCCCGATGCCGGCCGAAATCCGACCGCCGAAACGCCTATTCCCCGGACTCCGCATCGCCTTCCTCCCCCGCGTCCTCGTCCTTCTGAAAGTAGGAACCGGCGACCTCCCCCCGGAATTCCCATGTACGCCGCCGCACCTCCGAAACGAAGCCCGTCCCGGTAAAGGAAGTCCCGTCGTCCCTGCTGAGGTATACCACGTCCCCTTCCCCGCCCGTAAGGAGGGCGGCATCGTCCTTCCAGTTAAGGAGGGCGGTTTCGATGGCGATGTCCTCCGAATCCACGTTCAGGCGCACGCCGTCGGACAGGAAGATGTCCATGCTGTCCAGGTCCACCTCGGCGGATCCCGCGGTGCCGGAGACGTTGAGTTCCCCCACCCCGTCGAACTGCTCGAAGCTGAAGTTCAGCAGGCGCATGAGCTGGCGCTTCTCGAAACGTTCGGCCCTTTCCGCCGAAAAGCGGGCCTGTTTGTCCAGGGACCGCACCCGGACGTACTCCACCGTCTCCATCACGATGTCCAGATTGTCGTTTTCCCCGCCGCCTCCGTCCCCGTAATCGAAGGAACAGGACGCGGCAAAAGCCGTGGCAAGGAGAATCCGGGCGAAGAGAACCGGGAGAAGTACCTTGGGAACCGCTGATTTAATCGGAAATTCAGCGGTTCCCTTAGTTCCTGCTCCACTTCGTTCCTCAGAAACGGGTAAGTAGCACCGACCAAATCCCGGCATCGGGATTTGATCAGTGCTTCCCTTGGGGTAAAGGCGGGGCGTTGCGGGGCGGGGCCCCGCTCGGGGGGTAGCGGAAGTCCCGCAAAGCGGGGCTGGAGCGCAGGGGGGCTTGGCCCCCCGTATGGTGCATAAAAGGGTGGAGATTTGCTTTGCAAATCTCCTAAATCCAATCGGCCTTTGGCCGATTGGATCGGGGGCTCGGCCCCCCTCCATGCTATTCGGCCTTCGCATCCGGCCTCCCCAGCATGCGTTCCTTGGCCGCGGCGATAAAGTCCCGGAACAGCGGGGCCGCGGCGGTGGGCTTGGACTTGAACTCCGGATGGAACTGCACGCCGACTCCCCAGGGATGATCCGGCCACTGCACGGACTCCACGAGGGTGCCGTCCGGGGTGAGGGCGGCGATTATCAGGCCGGAATCGACCATTTCCTGCCGGAACCGGTTGGAGAATTCGTAGCGGTGCCGGTGCCGTTCCCACAGGCTCACCTTCCCGTCGGGGCCCGCGGTGCCGGAGGCGGAACGGGAATAGGCCGCATGGATGAGGGTTCCGGGCAGGGCGACCGATTCCCCGGAGCCGAGCCGCATCGTCCCGCCGTAGTCGGTGACTCCCCGCAGTTCCTCAAGAAGGCTGATCACCGGATGCGTCGTGTCCTTGGAAAATTCCCCGGAGTCGGCGTCCTTCCAGCCGATCACGTTCCTGCACCATTCGATCACCATGAGCTGCATCCCCAGGCAGACGCCGAAACAGGGAACCTTGTTCCGCCGCGCCCAGCCGGCGGTCCGGACGATCCCGGCAATGCCCCGGTCGCCGAATCCCCCCGGAATCAGCACGCCGTCAAGCTGGGAATCCCCGCCCTCGGCAAAAAGGGCCGCGACCTCCGCGCTGCCGGCTTCCACTTCCTCGGAATTGACCTTGATCACCCGGACCTCGACCCCGCAGGCAAGGCCGGCATGGAAAAGGGCCTCGAAGACGGACTTGTAGGCGTCGTCCAGCTCCATGTACTTCCCGACGAGGGCGATCCTCACGATGCCCTTGCGTTCGGCGAAGCGGGCCATCATCGATTTCCATGGACCGAGGTCGGCCGGGCCGGGCTCCAGGCACAGCTTCCGCAGGACCACCTCGTCCAGCTTCTGGTCGAAGAACACCAGGGGAAGCTCGTACATCGTGGTGTCTATGTTGCGGGAGGTAAAAACGGCCGCCGGGTCCATATTGGTGAACAGGGCCAGCTTCTTCCGGGTTTCCCCGTCCAGCAGGTCCGGGGCGCGGCAGATGAGGATGTCCG